>JAFWDW010000107.1 GCA_017515965.1 Lachnospiraceae bacterium | reverse complement strand
ATCCGGCTATACTGGCTACGAAAGCCGCCGCGACCAGCGCTATGATTAGTCTGAGCCATCCTGCAGAAATACTCTCTTCCAGAATTCTGGTCACCAAAATGCCTGTGAACACTCCGACAGCCATAAACCCGGCATGTCCCAGAGAAAGCTCTCCGGAAAGACCCACTACCAGGTTGAGGGCTATAGCCAGCGACATATAGACACAGATAGGTACAAACTGACCCTGAAGATTGCGTCCGATCAGCCCTGCTGTTGCGCCAAGCTGAAGCAATGCATAACCGACTATGAGGATGCCGTAGGATATGATCGCTTCTTTTTTGTACTGGCTGCCTTTAAAAATGCCTTTAAGCCCTTTGGCATTCATTGATTTTTTAACTTTCTCTGCCATGGCTCACCTACACTTTCTCATTGATCTTCTTGCCGAGCAGACCTGTAGGCCTGATCAGAAGAACAATTATAAGACAAGCAAATACAATCGCATCAGCAAGTTCTGAAGAAATATACGCTCTTGAAAAGATCTCTATGATTCCCAGAATCAGTCCGCCGACCATTGCCCCCGGGATAGATCCGATACCACCGAACACAGCGGCCGTGAATGCCTTGATACCGGGCATAGCGCCTGTCGTGGGCATCAGAACCGGATACGCGGAACACATCAGGACGCCGGCGATCGCCGCAAGTCCTGATCCGATAGCAAATGTCAGCGAAATAGATTGATTGACGTTGATTCCCATCAGCTGCGCTGCACCGTTATCTTCTGATACCGCGCGCATTGCTTTACCCGCTTTGGTTTTGCTGACAAAAAGAGTCAGCGCAATCATGATAATAATATTGGCCAGAATTGTAAAAAGCGACTCCGGCGTAATCGTAAGAGCACCGTTCGAAGCATGGATGGTCTTAAATCCTTTGAAAAGGCTGGTGAACATTCTCGGATCGGCTCCCCACAGAAGCAGTGCGGCGTTCTGCAGGAAGTATGAAACACCGATTGCAGTGATCAATACAGCCAGTGAGCCTGTTCCTCTGAGCGGACGGTATGCGAGTCTCTCTATACAAATTCCAAGCACAGTACATGTAGCGATAGCAATAAGAAGTGATACCCATGCGTTCATTCCGGCGTGATTTGTCAGAAGGAATGACACATATGCACCAACCATAATGACATCGCCATGCGCAAAGTTAAGCATTTTGGATATTCCATAGACCATGGTATATCCGAGTGCTATGATGGCATATACACTTCCAAGGCTAAGGCCTGAAATTAAACTGTTTAGAACGCTCATAATCTGTTCCTTTTAATATCGATATAGGGGTGCTGCTCTAAAGGCAGCACCCCTTCATTAAGCAATTGTGATCACTCAGATATGCAGAAGATTACTGCTCAACGTACTTGCCGTCCTGAATGATACAAACCTTCGGGGTCTTGTCGACTTCACCGGCCTCATTCCACTTCATGGAATCAGCTGTCAGTCCGGATGCTGTGAAGTCGCCTGTGAAGACTTCGATCATAGCTTCGCAGATGTCTTCCATGGAAGCATCAGCTTCAAGACCTGTCTTCTGGAATGCATCATAAATAGCATATACGCAGTCATAAGCGTCAGCTGCAAACTGAATCGGTGTTTCGCCGTAAGCTTCTTCATACTTCTTAACGAATTCCTGAATCTTCTCGTCTTCTGAATACGGTGTGAACGGTGTCAGAAGAAGAACGCCCTCTGCAAGAGAAGCATCAAAACCGTCAGCTCCGAGGATTCCGTCCATGCCGTCGACACCAAAGTATGTCGGAGCATAACCGATCTGAGAAGCCTGTGTCATGATGTTGGCAGCCGGTGCATAATAGATCGGGAGGAACAGCAGATCAACGCCCGCATCCTTCATTGTGTTCAGCTGGGCTTTGAAGTCTGTTGTCTCATCTGTGAATGTAGCCTCTGTTACAGTCTTGCCGCCTTCCTCGTACTCGCTCTTGAACTTGTCGCGGATACCTGAGGAATAGTTGTCAGCGTTGTTGTAGATGATACCAACGGTCTTGTCAGCAAAGTTCTCTTTGATATAATCAGCGGAAGCGATTCCCTGGTTCGGGTCTGAGAAGCAAAGCTGGAATACGTTGTCATTTCCTTCTGTGACAGCCGGACCTGAAGCAGACGGTGTCAAAGCAAATGTTCTGTTGTTATACGCCTCTGCTGCTACAGCTGTACAGGGGGTCGTTGTAACGGATCCGACAAGAACCTGCATTCCGTCGTCAACGAGCTTGTTGTAAGCGTTGACTGACTTCTCTGCATCATGCTCGTCATCCTGCCACATCCACTCAAGCTGAAGGCCGTCGGGATTAGCTTCGTTGATTTCCTTAACTGCAAGCTCGCCGCCGTTCTTAACAGCAAGTCCGTACAGAGCAGCCGGGCCGGTTGAAGGTCCGATACCGCCGATCTTAAGGACTGCTTTACCGCCATCGCCTGAATCGCCGCTGTCACTGGAGCCGCCGCAGCCGGCGAACAGAGCGGTAACCATGGCCAGAACTGCCAATAATGCAACCATTTTTCTGAGTTTCATGTTCAATCCTCCTTTGTTATATAAGTTGTATATCTTAAATATTTGAGACGTGATTTTATAAATATTTAACAATCTGCCCCATATTAGAGTCAAGTTTATCATAAAAAAAGTCTGACTGTCAACGAAATCGCGGGGGGTTGTTTATATTTAATGAATGAATAATTATTCAGTCAGCAGTGCATATGCCTCTTTATACTTGGCGATCGTCCTGTCAATGACATCTGCCGGCAGATCATAGCCGCTGTCCGGATTGGCCCTGAGCCAGTCGCGTACAAACTGTTTATCAAATGACGGCTGCCCGTGTCCGGGTTCATAACCCTCCAGCGGCCAGAAACGGCTTGAATCCGGTGTCAGCATTTCATCGCCCAGCACCACCTGTCCGCTCTCATCAATACCGAACTCGAATTTGGTGTCTGCAATAATGATCCCCCGCGAACGTGCGTAGTCAGCACACTTTTTATAAAGTGCGATCGTACTGTCGCGGACGATCCCGGCATACTCTCTTCCCCTGCCCGGGTATTCTCTCTCGATCACTTCCACACTGCGTTCAAAATCAATATTCTCGTCGTGATCGCCGATCTCAGCTTTCGTCGACGGCGTATAGATCGGCTCCGGCAGCTTGTCGCATTCAGCCAGACCTTCAGGCAGCGCGATACCGCAGACTGTTCCGTCCTTCTGATAACTTGCCCATCCGCTTCCGGTAATATACCCGCGCACAATGCATTCGACCGGAAGCATCTTGAGCTTTCTGCACATCATACTGCGCCCGGTAAACCACTCATTACGGAAAAACTCAGGCATCTTGTCTGTGTCAGTCGTGATCATATGGTTTGCGATGACATCCTTAGTCAGATCAAACCAGAATTTTGACATCTGCGTGAGGATGACGCCCTTATCTGTGATCTGGTTTTTGAGGATCACATCGAATGCGGAGATACGGTCCGTCGCAACCATGATCAGACATTCGCCTATGTCATAAATCTCTCTTACCTTGCCTTCTTTAATCGGTGTGTATTCTTTCACTTTTCTTCTCCTTATCCGGAATCGTTATAACAGTTTAATCATACTGCTTGAAAAAGACTAACACAAGAAAAACCTGTTGTTTTCAAACACCGGTTCTTTTGCTATAATTATCATAGTATGCGAATGTTTATTAATAACCACACGTTACCGGTTTTGAAAGGAGAGCAACATATGTCGTTTATTGATTCAATTAAAGAACGCGCCCGCCAGAACAAAAAGGTGATCGTACTGCCGGAATCCGAAGATGTCCGGACATACGCAGCCATTGAAAGAGTATTAAAAGAAAACACAGCCGATGTGATTCTGGTCGGAACTGATGAACTTGTGGCTGAAAAAGGTGCTGGTTATGATATCAGCGGCGCCAGGGTCGTCGATCCGGCTAAGTTCGAAAAGATGGACGAGTATATCGACACACTCGTCGAGCTGCGCAAGAAAAAAGGCATGACACGTGAGCAGGCCTCTGATCTTCTTCATAACAGCTATACTTACTTTGCAGTTATGATGGTGAAGATGGGCGATGCCGACGGTATGGTTTCCGGTGCCTGCCACTCTACCGCAGACACACTTCGTCCCAGTCTTCAGATTCTGAAGACTAAGCCCGGCACTCTTCTGGTTTCCGCTTTCTTCGTTATCGTAGTTCCAGACTGTGAGTACGGTGAAAAAGGCACATTCATCTTCGCTGACTCCGGTATGGAGCAGAATCCGGATCCCGAGAGACTGGCTGCCATTGCCAACTGCTCGGCCGAATCCTTTGAACTACTTGTCCAGGCTGAGCCGCTCGTGGCAATGCTCTCCCACTCAACCAAGGGAAGCGCCAGCCATGCGGATGTCGACAAAGTGGTCGAGGCGACACGTATTGCGAAGGAAAAGTATCCGGATCTTATGCTCGATGGCGAACTGCAGCTCGATGCCGCTATCGTTCCCGCTGTCGGTGAGAGCAAAGCACCGGGAAGCCCGGTTGCAGGCAAAGCGAACGTGCTTGTCTTCCCGGACCTTGACGCCGGCAATATCGGTTATAAACTGGCACAGCGTCTTGCCAAGGCTGAGGCGTACGGCCCCATCACACAGGGTATCGCAGCTCCTGTCAACGATCTGTCCCGCGGCTGCTCTTCAGATGACATCGCCGGTGTCGTTGCGATCACCGTGGTCCAGGCGCAGGCCGCTGATAAATAACAGCTGTTTAATCCTCAATAAGTAAGGAGGTGCACCATGATCTGTCCTTCCTGTGGAAACCAATTAGAAGATGGCCTGAAATTCTGTCCGCACTGCGGAGAGAAAATCGATCCGATCGAGGCTATGATCAAAGAGTCAGAACCGACACGCTCAGTGGAGACACCCAAAGAAGACGAACCGGTTCCGGCTCCTGCCCAGCCTGCCGAAAAAGACTCATCAGGCAACAAAAAACGGATTGCGATTGCCGTCGGTATTATTGCTGCAGTCATTATTGCACTCTTTGCCGGCCGGGCTATCCTCAATAAAATGCATGAGAAGACTTATAAGGAGGCCAACAAAGCCTACGCCACGCAGAAGTACGAAGAAGCCCTGAAGGGATACAACAAACTGGGCGACTACGAAGATGCCAAGAGCAGGGCGAAAACCTGCCAGCAGTGGATCGACTATAAAGCCGCAATAAAGCTGATGGACAAAGGCTCCTATGAGGAAGCGCTGAAAGCATTCAAGTCTCTAAGAGGGTTCCAGGACTCTGATACGCAGATTACCCACTGTGAGAACATGATTGAGTATGAGAAGGCCGAAAAACTGTTCGAAGAAGAAAAATGGGCCGAGGCCAGAGATATTTACAATAAGCTTCCGATCAGTGAGGATGAAGGTCTTAAAGATGCGGCAGAGCATCTGAAATACTGCAACAATATCATCGCTTATAATGAGGGCGCACAGCTTCTGAAAGACAAGAAACTCTATGAAGCGTATACCAAGCTCAGTCCCCTCGGCGATTTCAAGGATGCAAAAGCATTGGCTGATTCCTGCGTGCAGGCCTTCCCCGCAACAGGCGAGACCTACCGCAATGAGAAATATCCTTCCAAAGCAGTTCAGCTTAAGATCGTTCCTCCGTCAAACGGCGGCGCCAACTATCTTAAATTCTACACCGGCAGCGATCTGGTCAGCTGTGTGGCCATCGCTAACGGCAGCACCGCAACCGTATCACTTCCTGTCGGAACCTATACAATCAAAGATGCGTACAGCACCGGACCGTGGTTCGGAGAAACAGAAATGTTCGGTGACAAGGGAACATACATCAAACTGACAAACGGCTCCAGCGATACATTCACGCTGCAGGCCAACATGATCTACACCTTAACGTTGCGTTCTTCAACTGCGACCACAGGTGATTCGGTCGGTTCCAAAAGTGAGAACCGCTCCAGTTTCTAAACACCAGATACAATAAAAAAGGCTGCCTCGATGAGGCAGCCTTTTTTATTGCTCATATTGTTTTTCTGTGTTTACTGCTCGTACTCGATGATGTATCCGACATTCCCCTTAAAATACTCCAGCCCGCTGTTGATGACATCATCGCGCTGATCATTCCACGACCAGGCGCCCTGCACATTCCAGAGCATCAGATAGAACTCGGGGGTCCCATCCTTGTCGTTTCTCGAAGGCTCTCCGGCAAACCAGTTGGTATAGCTGAACGATTCTCCTGTCGTCCAGTGTCCGAACGCCTGATTGTCGCGCACCGAAGTATAACCGCCGATCCAGCAATACTTCACACCTGCATCAGCTGCCATTTTCTCCATCTGCTTCTCTTCGTCCGCGCTTGTGATCGTCACCAGATGCCCGCCTTTGGCACGTGCCTTCTCATTGGCTGCCGTCCAGGAGATATCCTCACGAACGATCTCATAACGGGAGCTGTGCTTCTGGATCTCCTGCTTTTTGATCGCAGTAAACTCCTGGTCTTTAAAGATGCCGCCGTATTTTCCGTCCTTTAAAATACAGGATATGATGCGCTGCGCGTAGGCATCCGAATCGCCGTCGGTCTCATATTCGATACAGTACATGTCTTTCTGATTGGCGTAGATCTTCTCGTAAATCTCACCGATATCCATAATGTCGTTGACATTCCAGTACTGTCCTCCCGTGCGTGTGCAGATATCCTGCAGTATGCCCTGGTCGGCTCCCGAGGTCCCGATGATATAAACCGGGATCTCCTTCTGCAGCGCCAGGTTGATCGCTTCCTCATAAGTATGCATGCTGACATTGTCCACACCGTCAGTAAAAGCAATCACACAGTTGGCGCCTGTCCGGGCACCGGCGTTCTCAATTCCGGTTACCAGCGCATCGTAGAGTGCCGTATCGCCGTAGGCCGTCATATTGGAAACGCCGTTTTTGAGAAGATCTTTCTGATCAGTAAAATCACACATGTACATAATAAAGGAGTCAAATGAGATGATCTCAACTTTATCGCCTGATTTATAATCCAGACTGTCGATAAACTCAGTCATCACCCTCTGCATGCTGGCGAGATCATAACGCATGCT
Source organism: Lachnospiraceae bacterium (assembly GCA_017515965.1). Lineage (GTDB taxonomy): Bacteria > Bacillota > Clostridia > Lachnospirales > Lachnospiraceae > RUG842. The sequence goes on along the minus strand of JAFWDW010000107.1, from coordinate 18,669 downwards.
GCCTGATTTATCCGTCAGCAGTTCGACGCCAAGCCCCTGATTACCTTTGAGCTGCTCTACTTTCTTAATTGTCCGTTCAATATCCTTTCCGCCGGCGATGGTCTCTCTGATCCGCGCCGTCGGTGATGAAAGCGTCAGTGTCTGGCCGGATGAATCCTCACAGCGCACATAAAGCCTGACTTTCGGAAACTCAGAGACATCTGCCGAGACCAGACGAATCTGTGCCTGATCAAGCGCCTCCAGTGTGCCTTCAAGTTCATCAAAATCCATATCATCTTCTTTCTTTTTGTCAGCTTTCTCTTTTTTCGTTGGCTTGCTGCCGGGATCCGGACTTCCTTTCTGACGCATGAATAAGAAAACTCCTCCGCCTGCAAGAAGTGCCAGAAGAATAGCTAACAGAATCATTAGGGGAGCCTTACTCTTTTTGGGTGCAGGCGCATTTCCCTGTTCAGTCTGCTGCGCCTGTACAGGCGTATCCTCCTCGTATTCCTCCCAGTTATCGGGATACTCGGGCGCGTCGATTCTGGCACCGCAATGCTCGCAAAAGCGGGCATCATCCGAAATCTCTCCTCCGCATTTTCCGCAATACTGCATGGTATATCCTCCTGTCTTATCCTCTTCTTCTATTGAATGACCCCGCGCCGGATCTTCATTTCCAAAATACGCTGCACGCTTGCATCGATCCTCTCTTCACTGACAGTACCGTTTTGAACCGCCTCTGTCAGCGACTGCTCTGCCTGCGCAAAATCGGCCGGCTCCAGCAGCATATCAACTCCCGCCTGCACCGCTTTCAAGGCCAGTTCCCCGGAATTATACTGCTGGGTGACCGCCCCCATCTGAAGGCTGTCTGTGATCACGACCCCCGCAAAACCCAGCTGGTCCCGGAGTATATTGTTGACCAGCTTAGAAGAAACGGTTGCCGGTACATCATCAATCTGTGTGGCCGTGACATGTCCGATCATTACCATGTCGGCTTCCGCGTCAATGCCCGCCTTAAAGACAGTCCACTCCTGTGCCGCCATCTCATCCGGACTTTTGTCTGTAAAAGCCGCCTGCGAATGAGAATCCTCGTTTGTCTCCCCGTGTCCCGGAAAATGTTTCAGGCAGCAGATGACACCGGCATCATGAAAACCTCTTACCGCCTCCGGCACCAACAAAGCCGCCTCGGCGAAATCATCGCTGTAAGCGCGTTCTCCGATAACCGTATTATTGTGATTTGACCACACATCAGCCACGGGGGCAAAATCTGTATTGAATCCGAACCGGCTGATATCCTGCCCGATCGTCTGTGCATTTTGCCGCGCCACTGCGCCGCCTTGCGCCCGATAGCGGAACATCGGTTCGAAACGGGTCGTCCCCAGGCTGCCGGCTACACGCGCCACATCGCCGCCCTCCTCATCGACAGCGATCAGCAGCGGGATCCGGCTGTATTCCTGAACAGACTGAATCATGGAAGCAGTCTGTTCCGCTGATTCCAGGTTCTGTGAAAAATAGACTAGTCCTCCGACAGGATGCTCTTTGAGCGCTGCCTTCGTAGACTCTCCGGCCTGTACGACCACCGAGACGCCGGTCAGCTTCTCAGGCGTGATCAGAAACATCTGATCGACTTTTTCCTGCAGGGACATTCCTTTAAGGATCTCCTCTGCGCGGTCCCGGACCGGATCTGCCGGTTCGGCCTGCTCTTCTTTCCCGGCATCGCTCTTTTTAGGCGCCGAGTCTTCTTTCTTGTGGACTGTCTGATCCTCTGTCCCGGAGACAGATCCTCTGCCATGCACAGAGCGGTAGATCGTAAATCCGGCGATCATACCGGCAATACATACGCATAATGCGATGATAATCCCGATCAGGATGCGTTTTTTTGCTGTAACTTTCCGATGTTTCATGATGGTTTATTCTATCATTTTTTGACTGATTCGACAAAAGCTTGCGCAAATCCATATGAAAAATTATAATCAAACCATGACAAAATCAGAGCAGACAACAAAACACAGAGTCTTTGAGATCATTCAGATCGGCAACCGCAGCGATACAGCCAGCCGTGCCTTTGATTATTTGATCATGACACTGATCATCGCCAATATCACTGCCATGTTTCTGGATACCTTTGAACAGTTCAGATCCTGGCACACCGTCTTCCGATTTGTCGAAATCTTTACTGTTGCTGTTTTTATTGTTGAGTATATCCTGCGTCTCTGGACTGCCGTTTATCTGTATCCCGAGCGCACACCGACAGCCGCAGCTCTGCGCTTTGTCCGCTCCTTTGACGGCATTGTTGACCTGCTGACCATTCTTCCTGTTTTCTTCCTGTCAGGAATGGTTGTCTTCCGCATGATGCGCGTTGTCCGTATCCTGCGCCTGTTTAAGATCAATGCGAATTTTGATTCGTTCAACGTCATCACTTCTGTGCTGTACGAAAAGCGCAGGCAGCTGATCTCAAGCATCTTTATCATTCTGATCCTGATGCTGGCCGCTTCCCTGAGTATGTACAGTGCCGAGCATGAAGCGCAGCCTGATCAGTTTAAGAACGCGTTTTCCGGCATCTGGTGGAGCGTCTCAACGCTTTTGACTGTCGGATATGGCGATATCTACCCGATCACACTTGCAGGCCGGATCATGGCTATCATTATCACATTTCTCGGTGTCGGCGTCGTAGCGATTCCGACCGGTATCATCTCGGCCGGTTTTGTCGAACAGTACACAGAACTGAGCAATAACACTGACGAATCCGATATCCATCTTCACTCGATCGTCATCGACGCGGACAGCGCCTGGATCGGCAAGTCAATTGATGAAATCAGTTCCGAATACGGCTATTCGATCGTTCTTTGCGAAAGAGGCACTGCTACGTTCCTGCCGACAAAGAGCGAGACTTATACGGTCCGGGTCGGTGATTTTGTGATAGCATACAAGAACCGGAGCGCAGATCCGGGAAACACTATGAACGCTTAAACCTTGTTATAGAAAGAGGGAATCTATGTATAAAGTCAATAAGAATTTTCTGAAACTGCCCGGAAGCTATCTGTTTTCCACGATCGCAAGAAAGATCCGCGAGTATCAGGAGGCACATCCCGATGAGGAAGTGATCCGTCTCGGCATCGGCGATGTGACTCAGCCACTGGCACCGGCCATTGTGGATGCTCTGCATGCTGCAGTAGACGAAATGGCCAGCGCTGAAAGCTTCCACGGCTATGCTCCCGATCTCGGGTATGAATTTCTGCGAGAGCTGATTGCCCGCGAAGATTATCAGGCCCGTGGCTGTGATATCGCTCCCGATGAGATCTTCGTCTCAGATGGAGCAAAATGTGACTCAGCCAATATTCAGGAACTCTTTTCGCAGGACAACCGTATCGCGGTCTGTGATCCGGTTTATCCGGTCTATGTCGACAGCAATGTCATGGCCGGACGTACCGGAAACTATGATCCCGAAACGGGCACCTGGAGCGATGTCATTTACATGCCCTGTACCGAAGAGAACGGATTTGTTCCGGAGCTGTCTCCCTATGATCCGGATATCATCTATCTGTGCTTCCCGAACAATCCGACGGGAGGTGTCATGACCAAAGACCAGCTGCAGCGCTGGGTAGATTACGCCAACAAGAACAGCGCAGTCATCATATATGATGCCGCTTATGAAGCTTATATCACGGAGGCAGATATCCCGCACTCGATCTACGAGTGTAAAGGCGCTCAATACTGCGCGATCGAACTGCGCTCCTTCTCTAAGAACGCAGGTTTTACCGGTGTGCGTCTGGCCTACACGGTCGTCCCGAAAGCACTCGGTTTCTACAGTTCATCGATCGGCAATGCCTCGCTTCATGACATGTGGGCCCGCCGTCACGGCACCAAATACAACGGCGCCCCGTACATCATCCAGAAGGCCGGCGCGGCTGTCTATTCTGATGCCGGCAAAGCGCAGCTCAAAGAACAGGTGGCCTACTATATGAATAACGCCCGCATCATCAAAGAAGGACTCACAGATGCCGGCTATAAATGTACCGGCGGCGTCAATGCCCCCTATATCTGGCTTAAGACTCCTGACGGGATGACTTCATGGGAATTCTTTGACTACCTGCTTGATACCGCACACGTTGTCGGTACGCCGGGTTCAGGCTTCGGTCCCGCAGGCGAAGGGTATTTCAGACTCACCGCCTTCGGAAGCAAGGAGAATACCGAGAGAGCCATCGAACGGATCAGCAAAATATAAACAGTTCTCTGAAAAAGAAAAGCACCTTGACAGTCTCATCTGCCAAGGTGCTTTTTATTCTCTTATTGCTAAAGGCGAACTCAACGCGCTTTACGGTAGATCTCAGCCACATCCTTCTTTGAAAGCTTCTTTGCCGAACCGAAGGGATCACCACAGACAACGGCTACAGCCGCAGCCATCTCCTCGATCTGTTCGTCGGTCGGCTCCACTCCGAGCTCTTTTATGTTTGTCGGCATACCGATCCTTCTGTAAAACGCCTCCATCGCCCGGATCCCGGCCAGCGCTGTCTCATCGTCACTGCTTCCCGGTTTGACATCCATCACATTGACCGCAAACTGCACAAAACGCGGCAGACAATCGCGATAGACAAAGCGCGCCCAACTGCCCCATATCGCTGCCAGTCCCGCGCCGTGTGTCACATCGAACATACCCCCGAGCTCATGCTCCATCCTGTGGCAGGCCCAGTCTCCGCCGTCAGTTCCGCATCCGGTCAGTCCGTTGTGGGACAGAGACGAAGCCCACATAACCTCGGCACGTGCGTCATAATTATCCGGATCGACATGCAGGATCTCGGCATTTTTCATCACCGTCCTGATCAGTGATTCGGAGAGGCCGTCGGTCAGCTCCATGCTTCCCCCGTTGTTAAAATACCGCTCCATCGTGTGCATCATGATATCGGCACAACCTGACTCTGTCTGATAATCCGGCAGCGTTCTGGTGATCTCAGGATTCATGATAGCGAAAAGCGGTCTGGCTATGTCGTTGTTGTATCCCCTCTTCTGAAGCGTCTTTTCATCTGTAATAACACAGCTGTTGCTCATCTCGCTTCCTGCTGCCGCAATCGTTAAAACCACTGCCAGCGGGAAAAAGCATTTAGCCTGTCTCGTTTTATCAAACAGCTCCCAGACATCCTTGTCCGGTTCTGCCAGACCATAGCAGATCGCTTTTGACGAATCGATCACGGAACCGCCTCCGACTGCCAGAATGAAATCGACGCCCTCTTTCTTGCAAAGCTCGATGCCCTCATAGACCTTATCCAGATGAGGATTCGGAACCACACCTCCGAGTTCCACATAATCAACTCCGGCCATTTCCAGCGCCAGTCGTATCCGGCCTAAAAGCCCGGATCTTTCTGCGCTCTTACCGCCATAGTGAAGCAGCACCTTATGCGCACCGTATGCTTTCGCGAGATCTCCTACCTGTCCTTCTGTGTCTTTTCCGAAAACAACTCTGGTCGGTGTATAAAACGTGAAATTCAGCATATCTCTTCCTCCCGTGTTTACAGTTTTGCAGCAAGCCGTGCGTTTTCGAGCAGCGCCGCAAGCTGCAGCCTCGCCGAATAGCCGCTTGTTTTCTCTTCAATATAAGCGTTGACAGCCGGGTGATAATATCCTCCCCGCTTTTCAGTCTCAAGTCCGCATAAAACAGCCTCATCCAGAATAGATCTGTCTGACATGCGCTTCGTTTCATCTATTTCATTGATGATCAGTGCCGGACCTTTCATGCCGCGGGCATCCTGTATCATATCAGGCAGCTCAGCCGCTTCCCCGATAAACAGATAACCCGTATAGATATCACGCTTCACGCCGCAAACACTGACTCCGTGCTCATGCAGAAAACGGATCGTTCCGGGATAGTCAAGCATATCCTTCGGACCGCTTGAGATCAATATCTTATCGAGACTTGTAAGCGTCGCCACATCCGGCGGGCCGTCCCCTTTCGTCCAAAGGTGTTTTCCGTTGTCCTCCAACAATTCCGGAAAGAATCCTCCGATCCCGGCTGTGACAGCCGCATTGATTCCCTCGCGCGCACAGACACTCAAAGCCCCGGAGGCTGTCAGCACAGCATCCTCCTCCATTTCCAGGTAAGTATCAAGATTAAAATGATTGGCACGGCGGGTCATTCTTCCCTCTCTCGCTGCGGCAACCGCCTTCTCTCTGAACGGAAGGAAACGCTCAAGCGTGCCAATGATCAGCTTGCCTTTTTCCACCCAGACGATCTTTGAGGGATCATCGCCCCAGTAATGTCTGAAGACATCTTCCGAAAGATCTTTAATGCCATGTGTCAACAAAGCGCTCTCAACGATATAGTCCATGTCTTCTCCTCCCATCATTTTTATTATACCCGATATATCTGCCCCGATAAAGGAATTCTTTTTCCCTATTCCTTATAACGGACGACTTGATTAAACACCGTCAGACAGACTATAATTAAGAATTGTGGAACAGGTCTGTCAGACAACATGATCTGCTCTGAGACAACAAAGGGAAAGGAGTGCCTGCCGTATTTCCACGCAGGCTGAATGATCATATGAAAATAGTAGTACTTGCCGGCGGGCTTTGTCCGGAACGCGACGTCTCTCTCCTGTCGGGAACCAAAGTCTGTAATGCTCTGAGACAAAACGGTCATCAGGCAGTGATGGTCGACATCTATATGGGTCTTCCCGGTTATCAGCAGAAAGACCTTGAAGCACTCTTTGAGATGGATGGCTCTCTTCTTCCTGATCCGCGCATCTCTTCCACAATGCCGGATCTTAACGGGCTTAAGGAAAAGCGGACACAGGTTCTGGCCGCCTGGGATTGTCCTGACGGCGGTCTTTACAATCAGTCATCCCAGCTCGGTCCCAATGTGCTCGAACTCTGCCGTCTGGCTGACATCTGTTTTATGGGACTGCACGGCGGCATCGGCGAGAACGGTATGCTGCAGGCAACGCTGGATGTGCTCGGGATCAAGTACACCGGAGCCAGCTCGCTTGCCAGTGCGCTTGCGATGCACAAAGGTGTCACCAAGCAGATCTTAAGTGATGCCGGTGTTCCCAACGCACGCGGTCGCCAGATCCATGAAGATGACCGTTATACACCACTTTCCGAGCTCGGTTTTGAGCTCCCCTGTGTTGTCAAGGTCTGCTCCGGCGGATCGAGTCTCGGCGTCTACATTCCGGAAACTGAAACAGAGTACGAATCGGCTCTCGATGAATGCTTTGCCATGGAAGGCGATGTGCTGATCGAGGAGTATATCAGAGGGCGTGAGTTTGCAGTACCGGTTATCGCCGGCAAAGCCTGCCCGATCATCGAGATCATTCCAAAGAGCGGCTGGTTCGATTATGAGAACAAATACCAGGAAGGCAGGACAGACGAGGTATGTCCTGCTCAGATCGATGCAGAGACGACAGCTGCTATGCAGAAAGCTGCTGAACGCGCCTGCGAGGCGCTCGGCATTCAGGTCTATGCCCGTCCTGATTTCCTGATGGATGGTGAGGGCCGCATTTACTGCGTGGAGATCAATACTCTGCCCGGATTGACTCCCGCTTCTCTTCTTCCCAAGAGCGCCGCTCAGACAGGCTTATCCTATAATGACTTCTGTGAACTTGTCGTGTCGGAGTCATTAAAGAAATACGATTGAAAAAACAAGAAGGAACGCGCATGAATACGAATGAGAAGACAACGCTTCCCTATATGACACTGGCTGAGATCACAGAGGCGGCCGGCGGAACTTACCACGGTGATCCCGCTCTCTTAGATCAGGCTGTGACCGGCGTTACGATCGACAGCCGCCAGGCCACGCCGGGCTGCCTCTATGTCCCGTTTAAAGGCGCACGTGTCGATGGGCACAGCTTCATCCCGCAGATCATGGAAGCGGGCGCACTGTGCGCACTGACAGAAGAAGACTTAACAGGAGATGCGGCATCTGCAACACATATACGTGTTGGCTCTACCGAGAAGGCTCTGCGCGATCTGGCTGCATGGTACCGCATGCATCTGGACATCCCGGTCATCGGCATCACCGGAAGCTATGGGAAGACAAGCGCCAAAGAAATGGTCTCTGCCGTTTTAGGCGCGCGCTTTAATGTGCTGAAGACAGCCGGTAATTTCAACAATCATATAGGATTGCCGCTCACTATTTTCAGAATCAGGCCTGAACACGAAGCTGCTGTTCTGGAAATGGGTATCAGTGGATTCGGAGAAATGTCCATGCTCGCGCAGATCGCGCGTCCCGATATCGCTATGATCACGACGATCGGCGACTGCCATCTGGAACAGCTTGGTGACCGTGCCGGCGTCTATCGCGCTAAGAGCGAAATGTTCAATTATATGAAGGATCCGGCAGGACCGGTTATTCTGCGGGCTGACGATGAGATCCTGGGCGCTGTGGGTGAAGTGAACGGACATGCGCCTTATTTCTACGGTATGACCCCGGAACATGCATCCCGGCTCAACGATGCTTATGTGACAGACGTGCAGACACACGGAATTGACGGCACAGACTGCCTCCTGCATTTGAAGGATGTCTCTGTTCCTGTTCATATCCCGGTACCGGGTACCTATTATCTTTATCACATGATGGCAGGGGCACTCATCGGGCGTCTCCTTGGTATGTCTCCCGAAGAGATCGCTGCGGGAGCCGGTACGGTACGGACAATCTCAGGCCACGGTAATATCATCCGCACTGATCAGTGTGTCATTCTGGATGACTGCTATAACGCTAATCCCGCCTCGATGGAAGCAGCCCTTAAAACTCTCTCTCAGACTGACAGAAGACGTGTTGCCATTCTCGGAGATATGGGAGAACTCGGCAAGAACGAAAGCGATCTTCACTACAATGTGGGACTGGCTGCCGGCACCTGCGCACCCGACCTCATGATCTGTGTCGGCTCTCTGGCCAGAGAGATCATGCACGGTTATCAGGACACCCCGGACGGACGTATCGCCGGCGAGGAAGACAGGGCTCTTTGCTACAATGACAAGGACGATCTCATCCGTGATCTGCCGGAGCTGATCCGGGACGGTGACGCTATCCTTGTCAAAGCTTCTCATTTTATGGGCTTTGAGAAAATTGTGGAGTCTCTCCGATGACGGCTGAATCATCCCGCCAGCGCGATATTGAGCGCAGCATCATCAAAACTTACCGCAAATCCATCTGGCGCCCTTTCACTAAAGCACTGAAAGAATACAAGCTGATCTCGGACGGCGACAAGATCGCCGTCTGCATCTCAGGCGGTAAAGACTCCATGCTGATGGCTAAATGCATGCAGGAGATTCAGAAACACGGTCTGATGGATTTTGAACTGCTCTTTCTGTGTATGGATCCCGGTTATGCCCCGGAGAACCGTCAGCTGATCGAACACAATGCCGAGATCCTCGGCATCCCCCTGACCTTTTTTGAATCTGATATCTTTGATACTGTCGTCAATATCGAACAGAATCCATGTTATCTCTGCGCCCGTATGCGCCGCGGTCATCTTTACGCCAACGCGAAGGAACGCGGATGCAATAAGATTGCGCTTGGGCACCATTTCGATGATGTGATCGAGACCATTCTGATGGGCATGCTTTACGCTGCCAAAGTCGAGACCATGATGCCTAAACTCCACAGTCTTAACTTTGAGGGTATGGAGCTGATCCGACCGATGTATCTGGTCAAGGAATCGGCGATCAAGGCATGGCGTGATGCCAATGATCTGCACTTTATCCAATGCGCCTGCCGTTTCACTGAACTGTGTGCCTCATGCGGCGGCGATGAAGACAATCCATCCAAGCGGGATGAAATGAAAGCTCTTATCGACGAGATGCGTAAAACCAACCCGCATGTCGATACCAACATCTATAACAGTGTCAGGAACATCAACCTCAGTACAGTCATCGGTTATCACAAAGGTGACTGGTCCTACAATTTTCTGGATGACTATGACGATCTTTCCGGAAAATAAAACCCTCCCTAAATTTTTTTAAAAAGTTTGTAAAATATACTTGACATTCTGTCGTATGAGGTTTATAAAGAGTATGTAAGATATATTTTACATATTGTCAAGCTTATTTTCGGCATCAGACTGCCGCATCTGTTTAGAGGAGGAACTATCATGTATAACACAGGAAGAATGGTCGGTATCGCTGTTGGGATTATGATCGGATTGATTATTTGTCTGATTCTTTACAGGGTTATGAACAAGGACGGTAAAATAAAAACACAGTATGATGAAATGCAGCAAATCATCCGCGGAAAAGGCTATTGTTATGCGTTTTACGCAATCATGATCTGCGAGGCTCTTCTGATCCCCCTGTCGGTCGGAGATGTCAGGCTTCCGTTTGACAATGCCTGTCTGCACTTTCTCATCATCTTCATTGGAGTGATCGTTCACATTACGTACTGTGTTTTCAAAGATGCCTATGTCGGTCTTAACACGAATATGAAGCGCTTTATGATCATCATGATTGTTGTCGCTGTCATCAATTTCATGTCCGCGTTCGCCGCTTTCAGGACTGGAGAGATGATGGTAAACGGACAGTTACAGACCCCGTTTATCAATCTCCTGTGCGGACTGCTGTTCGTTATTCTTGCCATTGAGCTTTTGATCAAGAAAACGATCGACAACCGCAGCGAAAGCCGCTAAACACACCGGGAAGGAGGGAAAGATTATGAAGAATCTGAAGCTGAAATCCGCCCGGGCTGCCAAGGATCTGTCACAGCAGCAGCTTGCCGAACTGGTCGGCGTCTCCCGCCAGACCATCAATGCGATAGAGAAAGGTGACTACAATCCGACAATCAATCTGTGCCGGGCCATCTGCAAAGCTCTGGACAAGACACTGGATGAACTGTTCTGGGAGGAATAACTCCTGATGAATGCGATTAAAAAACCGGCGGAATCATCCGCCGGTTTTTTTATGTTACGTTCTTTAGTATTACTCAGCCTTTTCAAAGGTCAGGGTCACTCCCTGATAATCCATGACAAGTACACCGTCTTTGTCCTCAAAGGTCATTTTGTCATCATCGTCAAAGATGATTCCGTTATCGGTCTCTTCCCATTTACCTGTCTCTTCTTCATCGACAACTTTCAGTGTGACTTTGCCGCTCTCATCAAGCGTGAAGGAAAACTCGCCGCCGAGGATCTCTTCAACACCCATCTCGATGCCTGCATACTCAGCCTTTGTCGCTGACCATTTGCCGAGGTACTTGCTGTCCGCATACTTGCCGCCGCCGCAGGCCGTCAGCATTAATCCAACCAGTAAGACTGCACATAAAACAGCTGTAATCCTTTTCATTTTCTCCTCCTTGCTAATCAGATTGATCATTCTATACCAACAGGCTCGCCGTTTATCTTAAGACTTGCCAGAATCATCTTGATGGCTGCACGGTTTTCGTCATTGGCAACATCACCGTCATTGTACGCACGGATCTCAATCAGCTTTCCGTCTGAACCGTAACACAGGTAAGCCCAGTCCTCAGCGGAATCACCGACATAATTGTACTGGCGGTATCCCAGATATACATTGTCGTTAAATGTGTACTCCTTCGGAAGGCCGAACTCCTCATCTCCGTATTTTTCCACCATCTCCTTGATCAGATCTTCGTTGTACGCTTTGCCGATCTCGGAATAATCACTCAACTCAAACGTGACATAGACGTCACCGTAAACTGAGCCGCCCGATTCCTTTTTGTTGGCCGACTCGAGCACCTTATAGGTCTCATTAGCTTCCCAGTTGTTGTCTCTTTCGTTCGGACAGACTTCCCATCCTTCAGGAAGGGTAACCGTCAGCGTCCCCGAAGTCACTTCTTCTCCGGTAATCTCAATAGTCGGATCCTCTTCCTGTTTCTCTTCCTTTGTCTCTTCCCCTTTTCCGGCATCCGTGCTGTCATCGGACTTGGATCCGCCACAGGCAGTCACTGAAAACGCGAACATGAAACAAAGCAGTACAATCAGCAATTTTCTACGCTTCATAGTTCCCTCCTCTCTTCTGAATTGGTTTTTGTATCCCTCTGATTTAAGTATATAAAAAGTACCATATGGTTGACAACCATTATTGACAACTTCACAGTTCCGGATCCAGGATCCTGTCTGCAAACCCGGCTGCTTTCAGTCTGATATCCGGAACCGTCATGATGCTCTCCGGATCATTAGCTGTCTCAACCATACAAAAGCCGGCAGGCAATATGAAAGCCTTATTGAAATTCAAAGCTCCGATGATTTGTTCTGCCACGATGTCGCCGCCGCTGTAGCCTGATATTACCAGTGCATAAACCCGCTTGCGGCTGAAATCGTGCGCTCGGAAAATGGATGTCAGCCGGTTGATAAACGCTGTGAGATTGGCTCCTACCGCGTCATTATAATTCGGACAGATCATAATCAAAACATCACACTCAAGAATCGCCGGATACACCTGTTCCGTCATAATGCCGCCATAGAAACATCCGTCGTTTTCTCCGTAGTGCAGACATTCCTCATAGGGACAGCCCCGGCAGTCAAGTATGGATCCGTTTCTCAGTGAAATCTCGCGGATCTGCGCAGATGGTTCCAGATGCTGCCGTACCTGATCCCACAAAAGCAAGGAATTAGATGTCTTTCTTGAACTGGCATGCAGCGCCACCACTTTCAGCCTTTTCTGTCCGGCCGTTTGAATCGGATAATCAAATGTAAGCAGTTTTAAGGCCAGTTCTTGAACCTGCTGCCTGTACATCTCATAGGGTGTCTTGTCATAGACTTTTGCCAATACATTGAAATTGGAGAGGGAGCCGGTAGCCTCGACAAGCGGCTTTCCGGGAAAGGTGCATCCCGCCATGTTCGCGGAAAAAGCAATTCTTCTTGCCAGCGCCTTGGTGAAAAGCTCACTGTTTCCATCGACGACAATGCCGCCGACCGCTCCTTTCAGGCAGTCAGGATGTTCGCGAAACCATTCCAGAAGCCTGTAGTATTCCATATTGACTCCGGCTTCTGACAGACAGATGGCAAAAAGGACCCTCTCTCCGACCAAACTGATGCGCTTTAATTCGGAGGCCATGACGACCCAGACGATTTCAGTCCCGTTCTGCTCAAGCATCTCCACTGTGCTGCCGAGGATATCCTCCATCCGTTTCGTACGTCCCTGCAGCTCGCAGACAGGCCTGACAATAATCAGCCGGTTATGTTGTTGATCTCTTTGATCCTGTTTCATTCATTTTCTCTCCGTGCGGTATCAAGATGCCGGTTATCTCACCTGACACAGATTGAGGTAGGCGCGTTTCACTCTCTCATAAAGCACATCGGGCATAGTTGCATCCTCATATTCCCATCCCGCCGGTGTCAGGCGATCGCGGATACCCAGGAAAGCGCCCTTCTTGCAATCACCTAGATAGACTGAACCGTAGTGCCACTGACCGCGCAGCGTCAGCAAAATCGAGATCGCCGCAGATGACAGGGCCGGTGCTATATAAGGCTTAAACCCCAGTTCTCTGACACGCAGATTAGCCTCTACTGTCAATCTTGTCAGCTCCTGCGATTTCTCATCATCATAATGCGCAAGACTGTTTGCGATCACAAGGTCTTCTCCGTGAGGTCCGAAGGCACGTCCCTCTATCGCATAGTGTGCGCAGTCTCCTCCCATTTTTCCGGCGTAATACGCTGCCCGCATGTTCATAACGCCCAGTCCGTACCCCTGCATCTGCCAGGGTCTTAGCCTTGAAGCGTCATAGAAGGCAGCGGCAAGATTGTCCACAGGATCGCTGACGATACAGACAAGCCCCCTGTAATCTGCCTTGTTCGCAAGATCCGCGAAATGACGGATGATCTCGCGGTTTGCATCCAGCTGCACCATGCGTACATCGACAGTCGGATCATCCGGATGATCCTCAACCGGCGGAACGCCTTTACTCGCGCAAAAGATCATGACTTCACAGTCAAACAGTTCTTTCTCCGTGATCACTTTTACCGGAGGTAAATCGGGTCCCGGCGGATCCTCCCATCCGGTAAAAGGATAACCGATCTGATTGATCTCCATCTCGAGACGCGCAGTATTGTCCTGCCTGATATCACAGATGCCTATTTCACTGATCACATCTGAGCCGAGCAGGCGCAGACCGATCAGCATCGTTGTCCCCACATCCCCGAGAGCCAGGATATTGACCCGGTTCGGATGGTTTAAACATACCGGGCATCCGTCAAGCAGCTGAGGCGTCACGTTGATCTCATCAGTCAATTCATGAATATATCTCATCTATTTCTCCCGCGTCATTCCGGCGGCACCGCGCTTCAAGTGAAGACGCTTCAGCCAGCGTATATCATTCTCCACATAGACAGAAGGCGCCACCTGCTCATCATATCCCAGGCCTCCGCCGAGAAGCGGACGGCGTGGATAGATGAGAACTGCGCCCAGTCTGTGCAGCGTCAGTTTTTTCTCAAATGTTCTCTGATATTCCACCTCAAGCGCTTTCAGGATCGAATAAGCATTTTCAAGGCAGGTGAGCGAATACTCATAAATAGCGTCCGGATCATTATTCCCGACAAAGGCAAAACTGGTGTAGGGAAGGGTCAGATTGATCGAGACATCGTCATCCCCTTCCGGCCCGTCTATAGAGTCTCCGCCGATAAACGGATAGCAGTCGCGCTCGTTAAGCCAGATGCTGATGGACGGGATGAAATAAGCACCCTCCGCCTGGCGGCCGCGCGCCGTCATCTTATCCTGCGCATTGCCTGTAAGCAGTCCGACAATAACATTGTGCACCTGGACTTCCTGTTCACGCAGAATCGGATCAATATTCCTCATTCTCTGTCCGGAATGCAGCAGATCATCGATTAAAATGACAGGCCTGTCAAATGACTTCAGCGTCTTGACCTGATCCTTGAGCGTCTGGTAATCCGGCAGCTCTCTGATGGTAAATCCTGACAGGTCATTATTGAAGTATTTTTCTGTGCGCAGCGCCTTTGTCACAGTGTTAGGCACGACGACATCCGAAAGCGCTTTGCCGAAAGGTACTGTTAAATACGGTCCCCGGCGGCGCATCGGATCAGGCTCAGTCGAAACACCGTTGTCGCGTGCGACAAGCTCTGCGATTTTATTGTGCACTGCACTCGTATTGAAAGACAGAAGGAGCTTTTCCGGGTAGATCTTACGGAAACAGTTCAGAAGCCTGTCATGCGCTTCATTCATCGCTCTCTGCACGCGCGGGTTTTTATTGAGCGGTGCCTTTACCACCGTTTCCACATCGCGGAAAATCACGATCGGATCGCGCATATCAACCGCATATACCGGATGGTCCGGATCATCTGATATATCAACAAAACCCTGCTTCTTAAAAGCCCTGAGGGTGCGTGAATCCATTCCTCCCTTACAGACCGGATGATAAACCGCATAGGCGTAGTCACAGGCGAGAAGCTCCGTCAGCAGTTCAGTTAAAAGTATCTGCCTGAGATTGGAAATATCGGTCTTGTCAGCATAGAACGCACCGATGACCGCAATACCGCCTCCGGAATTCTTTCTGATATGAGCGGCGGTTTTATCATTGCTGAACTCTTCCAGAAGGTCGTGTGTGCGCATACGCCTTGCTGCAGCAAAGGCAGAGATACTCTGTTTGTCCCCGCCGGTTTTGATCACGATCTTGCGCACCTGCGGATGGGAAAAGTAATCATTCAGTTGGCTGAAATCATATCCTTCCTCCCGGATCTGTTCTCTGATCGGACCGATATCGCATCTCTCCCCGGGTTCATAGACATCGATCGTCATCTCTCTGGCCTGAAGCACATGCTTGTAAGCCGGCTCACGCGCGTAATAGTTCTTGTCATAGACATAGTTCTGGACCACCGGATCGATCAGGCTGGAGATATCCCGTCCCAGATCGATATTCTCCCTGATTCTGGTTGAACTGATATCCTCATAGTACTTCTGCAGTTCCAGCTGAATGACTTTACCGGTGATCGGATAGTTTTCTCCCTCCTCATCCAGTTGCTGCGCTTCACGGGCGAAAACAAGATGGTTAAAGGAATGGATCGAATAGGGCTCCGGCTTTTTCTTGTAACTGGATGCATTGAGAACCACATCCGAGCCAACCGCCACATACAACTCCCTCCCCTCAAACAGCTGGCTTAAGATACGCAGATCATGGGGATTGGCGATATTGATCGAGATATCGTCCGGGAAGATGTAAAGCCCCTCCTCATCCGCAATCGTCATCGCCAAAATGGCCTTGCGCAGCATATGCGGCAGCGTCTTTTTGGACCAGGAAAACTCATCGATAGCCAGATACACTTCAAAACCCATATCACGGATCGTTGCGGCGATCGCCTTATGTCCCAGACTGAAAGGATCGAAGGTTCCCGGGAAAAAAGCCGCTTTCTTTAATTGCGGTATTTCAAAGGGCCCCACCTCACTCTGGTATTCCGAGATAAAGCGGTAAATATGATTGAGTACCGCCGCATTATTGTAAAAGTCTAACTCCCTGTCCTCCGTCGATTCCGGAAGGATCGTCAGAATACGCTTAAAGATATGTCCGGCAATATCGTGTTTTTCTTCGAGCGTCAGCACCTTTGAGGCAAACAGATGTTCGCCGATCGAACGGAAAGCCTCCCGTGAAATCGCATGTTTATAGTGGGCAAAGCCTTTCATCAGCATACCCAGAAGTCTCAGGCGTCTCTCTTCGCGCGTTTCACTGTCCTCATTGCCCTGATAGAGCCCGTAGTTTTCCAGCGCGATCGCCAGAGTGCCGAGAGCTGCCGATGCTGTTCTCTCATTTCCGGCATCCAGGTATTTCTGCAGTGCATTGATCGTCTCGTCTATCTCTTTAGGCGGCAGATAGAGAATTACCACGCCCAGATAATCCGGTATGAAACGGGAGAACTGATAATCCTCGATCTCCAGTCCTCCCATCAGCTCAACCATAAGCTCGTTGCGCTGATCCATGGACATTTTCTGCAGGATCTGCAATAATGCCTGACCGGCCCTCTTGCGCACGGAAACCGTCTCACTGACCTTGATCAGATTGGCAAAATGTGTGGCGATATGCAAAAGCCGGCTTCGGCCTGTCTGATCATTGACAGAAGCTTCCATCTCCTCAATATTCGCAAGCTTGATGAGCCAATGAGTCTGTGTTTTCAGATCATCAAGAAACATCGCGGAAAGCTGCTCTTCTGTCAGCTCATCGTTCAGATTCAGAATGCGGCGCTGCTCTTTCACAGTCTCTTCTGCTGCAGCAGCCTTAAAGTGCCTGAGCACATCCAAGGCGATCAGATCGACGCACAAGCTGTGCTGTCCGTAGACACGGCGCGCATAGCGCACAACTGTATCGATATAGCTTTCGGGACAGGCTTCAGGGCGCGCATTCAGCGCAGTCGACAGAAGCTCAATGATCCACAGTTCATCATCTTCATCGCGCTCATAGTAGCGCTCCAGGATCTCATAATACTTATGTCTGCAGGACGGACGGCAGTTGTCAGCCACAGCGCGGACAAAGAAGTCAGTGCTTGCCGTGATCCATTTTTTGTGCTGATCCGTGTATTTGTGATTCGGGATCAAAAGCAGATCGACGTATTTCGCAAACATACTTAAGTTAGTCTGGTTCTCATCGGGTGCCGGAATATCCTCCGGGAGTTCCTTCTTGTACTCCTCCCGGTATTTTCCGACGATCTTACCCATGACCATCGCAGTCTGTTCGCGGATGTCACTCTCATGATGCGGCAGCATCTCATAGAGGAAATCTAACGTCATCGTCTTCTGCTCATCTGACATATAGGTCGAGTATTCATTGATGATATTCAGATATGTCCGGGCATTTTTCCAGCGTGTATCACTGCGCGCCGCCTCCAGAAGGCTGCCGAATTCCTCGGCATTTCCGAAAGTTCTCATGAGCCGGATATTGTGATCCACCGCACGGTTCTTGATCTGATCGACGATCTCCTCTCCGGTCAGGAAAGCAGTCTCTCTTTTGACCGGCTCAGGCTTATCGGAACATGCAGGCGGATAGCTGTCCGCGCAGTCTTCTATTTCAGTCCTGACACCATGCTCCAGCATATAATCTTCAAAGTCTTTGAGCTTGTTATACACCTTGGTGTATCGGTGTGCTTTAGCAGCATCGACATTATCCAGCTTGTTCAAGATGACATCAAAAGCTTCTTTCAGACTGTAGAAATGAATGATCTCTTTTCCATCCTCGCGTGTGCTTTTGGTCCTGAAATCAGCATAGATAAGCAAAAGCGATTCGACCGACAGATTCTCAAGTTCCAGATCCCAGGTCGAATGATTCGCTGCGATATGCGCGATAACCGGCAGTTTGTACCGGTTCAGACAGTAATCGGTATAGTAATAGTGCAGATACGGGACGCGGTTTTCCTCATGTTTCCGGCAGCCGTATTTGCCGATGTCATGAGAAGCTGCTGCAGCGGATATCAGTCCCAGATCAACCGGAACCCCGGCATCGTAGAGCTGTCTGGCCATGTACATGGCAACATAGTGAACTCCGCTGATATGCCCGAGCGTATTGAACGGTGTGATGTCCGCTCCGATCCGCATGAATTCATAGATATAAAGACTTCTGATCAGCTTCTTCAGCTTGATGTAACCGGGGATAAATCCGCCGTCTTTGATCTCTGCGTCAGAAAGGAGAAGCATGTCTTTTGTGGGATCAAAGGCACAGACCTTACGTTCGTATCTGTAAACAGGGCGGAAAAATGTCAGAAGGCTGTCCCTGTCACCGGAATAGTCACCGGGATCCGGCTGCGCATTCAGTGT
>JAFWDW010000106.1 GCA_017515965.1 Lachnospiraceae bacterium | reverse complement strand
CGCTCGGAGCTTCTGATCGACGGTATTCACAAGGCGGAGGCGGTCGGCTTTTCAAAGATGCCTGGGGAGATGTAGAAGCAGATGAGAACATCCAGGGGCCTTTTTGTCGGTTCCGGGACACTTTTGTTTACCCATTTGCACAAGGATCACTATGATGCTACAAGAGAGCGCCTGTACCTGGAGCGCCATCCCGAGACGGGGCTGTGGGGGCCGGAGCTTAACGCACGGGGCATCACGGATTATGAGGAAGTCGGCGATACATGCCGTTTTAACTGCGGTGATTTTGCTGTGACAGCCTACAGCACACGGCACAGCGGCACTGAGGGGGAAGCCTGCTCACACTATTCCTTTCTGGTGCGTGGACGGCTGACCGGTGAGACATTCTTTATATCGGGGGATGCGGTCTTTGATCCGGCATTGGCAGATGAAGTCAAGAAAGATACGGCCGGCAGCACAAACGGTACAATGGCTTTTGTGACCGCTTATCAGCTGATCGAGCAGCCAAGCCGCGATTTTCTGACCAGGCTTGCGCCTGCGCGGTTGATTCTGATCCATCAGCCGCAGGAAGATGATCCTGCGAGCCGGATCGTCGGGGGATTGATGGAGTTTGCGCGCAAATACCCTCCGAGCGGGATCAGGATCGAAGAGCCCGCGCCGATGAACTGGATCACATAGGAAAATCAGCGCAGGAGATCTGCGAGAAGGTCAGCGCTCATACCGTGAATATACTCTTCGACCGAAAGGCCGGAGAGTTTTTCTTTGAGATGCTCATCGAGCGGCAGGCCGATTAAAGATTGCTCCAACTGCGCCAGATCGCGGTTTCCGAAGAAGTCGCCGGAGAAATGGATGTCGCTAACGGAGCCGTGTTCGACATTCATTTGGACGCAGATCAGTCCGCCTTCAAAGCGCATATCGCGGCGGATGGAGCATGCCGGAGAGCGGCCGTAGTTCCAATCCCATGTGCTGTATTTATCGCGGGTCAGCCGCTCGATCTCCGCTTTATCCTCGGGTGTCAGCGTATAGGTCTCCCCATCATTCGTACTCAAGACATGACGCTTTAGTGTCTTCTTAAATGTCTCCATGGAGATTGGGGAAGGTGCGTGTTCATTGATCGTCGTCACACGGCTGCGGACGGATTTGATGCTTTTTGACTCAAATTTGGCTGCTTTGACACGCAGGGCATCCTTCACATTTTCCAGATTGGAATCCAGCATGATGCAGCCGTGATGCATGATCCGGCCGCCTTTGGCGTACTGGGATTGCCCGGAGAACTTGCGTCCCTCGATCGTCAGGTCGTTGCGCCCGTTAAACTCTGCTTTCACGCCCAGCTCACGCAGCGCCTCGATGACAGGGATGACAAAGAGAGAGAAGTTAAAATCGGGATTGTTCTTCTGATCTACGATGAGAGTGTAATTGAGATTGCCCGTATCGTGATAGACCGCTCCGCCGCCGGAGAGTCTTCTGGCTACACGGATGTGATGTTCGTCAACAAAGGACTGGTTGACTTCTTCGGCTGTATTCTGATATTTACCGACAATGATGGAATTAGCGTTCTGCCAGAGGATCAAGTATTCTTCGCCTTTGTCCAGATGTTCAAAGACATATTCCTCAAGAGCCAGATTATAGTAGGGATCAGTGCTGTCTGATTCGATATAGATCATGATCAATCCTCATCAAGCTGGCTGCCGTCGGGATCTTTCCCGAACAGCACACCGTAGAAGTCGGTACGCACAACATTCTGGGAGAAGAGTATCTTGTCATTGACGATCGCTTTGATCTCGTCGATGTCTTCCTGTGTGTAGTCCGCGTCTTTTGCAGGGGTGAAATCTCCTGTCTCCCCGATATACCGGCCCCATTTGGTGATCCAGCTGTGGTTGTTCCAGATCACGAGAGGTTCCTGGTCGGAAAAGACGTCACGGCCGACAAACATACGGGAATCAAACTCCACGCCAAAGAGGTTGAGCAGTGTCGGTGCAATATCCAGAGAATAGGTGGGATCGGTGATCTTGCAGGCCATGTCCTTGTCGTCATGCTCAAGGCACCCGGACCAAAGGATCAGCGCGTTGTGATCCTGGCCCCAGGGAGTCTTGTCGTCTTTGCCGCCGTACAGGTCGAGCAGGTAATCCTCCGAGTTGCCCCAGCTCGTGGATTTTTCAAGACCGTACGGGTAGTGGTCGCCTGTCATCACAATGACTGTGTCATCTGCGATGCCCGCCTCCTCCAGCTTGTCGACCATCAGGGTGAGGGCGTCCTCCAGACACATGTTATAGCACAGGTAGTTCATCGTCTTTTTCTTATACTTTTTGCCCGTGACTTCCTTGACCCGCGCCATATATTTTTCGGTTCGCCAGCAGTCATCATACGGGGCGTGCCCGTCGATTGTCATGTAGTAGATGCTGAAGGGCTGTTTGTCGATGTACTCATCCATCGTCACATCAAACATTTCCTCGTCGGAACAGCCGGAGCTTTTCTCTGTCAGATCTTCCATGCCGTTACCGAACCCCTTCCAGGTGTCGTAGCCGAGGTTCTGGTGGGTGATGTTCCTCTTGTAGAAAGTGTAGCTGCCGTTGTGATAGGCGGCACTGTAATACCCTTCGCGCTGGAGCGCATTGCCCGGCGTGAAATAGTTGTTGTTGGGCGCGGTCTTAAAGATCGAGTCCATATTGTCCATCGGGATGATGCCGAAGACCATGGAGAACTCGCCGGTGGATGTGCTGCCGCCCCAGGCCGGCTGATAGAAGTTCTTGAAATAGAATCCCTTGTGTGTCAACCGGTATAAAGTGGGGGTCAATTCCTTATCTATGACAGAGTCTGAGAAAGCCTCCGCACAGATGATGATCAGGTTTTTCCCTTTGAACAGTCCCGTATAATCGTTTTTCGATGAAGGGGTCTGAGCTTCCACATATTCGCAGAGAGCCTTGACTCTCTCGTCATCCGACTTTGCTGCGATTTTCTTAAAGTCGATATCCATCTCGTTGGGGTCGGTATTTTTCTTTTTCTTCTTTTTCTTGGTGGTCTGCGCCGAGAAACTCTGTGCCTTTTTATTGCCGAAGATCTTGTACTTCGTATGCAGGCGCGTGCCGGTCAGAAGACCGAAGGTTTCGGTTGCGCCGTTGTAGGTGTACTCAGACGCATAGCGTCCTCCTGTCTTGCCGTGGGCGGCGAAGATCCAGCCGAAAAAGGTCAGGAACAGCGAAGCCGCGATCAGAACGCCCGCCGTAGAGGCGCGCAGACGGCGCGGAGCAAAACGCTTCTTGCCCTTCCAAAAGTACAGGATGGTCGGAAGGAAGAATAAGAACAGCTTCGGAATGCCAAAAATAATCGTTTTGATCAGAACTGTGGTAAAATCTGCAGCTACACCGCCTGTGCCTTTAAGGATGATGTCGAACGGCATATACACCTTGTATGCGTTCTGTACAAAACTCTGCAGGGCATAATACAGCGGGATGATAACCAACAGCACAGAGGTGATCTTGCCGGATGCTTTACGCGGGAAGAGGGATATGACAGCTGCCAGAAAAAGTCCTCCGGCCAGCGCAAAAATAACCGGATAAAAGAGATGTTTAAAAACTCCGTTGCGTGCGAAGATACGTACGAGCAGTTCCAGATAGACCAGAACAACAGGAAACAAAAACAGACGCAAAGCAGGAGACCTGCGCTTGAAGGGATCATCTGAAAAATCAAAACGATCCATCGGGTGGCGCCGGCGTCTGTCTTTGATGCGTCTGTTTGTTGTGTGTCTGTTTGTTGCTTGTCTGCTCCGAATATTGCTGGAACTGCGTCTGTATTCAGGCATGCGGGTTTCCTAATCTTGTTTATTTGGTGCCGAAAATGCGGTCGCCGGCATCGCCCAGACCCGGGCAGATGTAAGCGTTTTCATTGAGCTCGCGGTCGAGGTGTCCGATGTAGATCTGGACATCCGGATGTGCCTTGGAAAGAACCTCAACACCTTCGGGAGCCGCAATGATGCACATGAATTTGATCTT
>JAFWDW010000105.1 GCA_017515965.1 Lachnospiraceae bacterium | reverse complement strand
TTTTGTGCTCGGCAACAAGACTTCTCTCTTTAAACCGATCTTCTGGATGAGCGCGGCGATCATTTTGATCGGTATGCTCATCGCGTTCAGGATCAAGGGAGAAAGCCTGCCGGACAAGTCCAAAAGCCGGTTCTATTTCCACAAAAAATACACTAAATACTATATGCTCGAACTGTTTTACGGCGCGCGCAAGCAGGTGTTTTTTACCTTCGGACCGTATACGCTCGTGCTCTTTTACGGGGCGAGCGCGCGTGCCATCAGCATTCTGTTCGCTATCACGTCGGTCTGTTCGTATCTGGCTTCGCCGATCGTCGGCCGGATCATTGACCGCATCGGCTACAAGATCGTCATGATCAGTGACACGCTGATTCTGGTGATCGTCTGCTTTTTCTACGGGTTTGCCCACCACATTTTCCCGATGCATATCGCGTTTATCATTTGCTGCGCAAACTATGTGCTGGATGCCGTGATCTCACTGGCGTCCATGGCGGCAAATGTCTATGTGCAGGATCTGGCGGATAACGGTGAAGAAGTGAAGGCGACAATCTCGACAGGGCTTTCCGTTAATCATCTGGTGACGATCCTGGTCGCGCTCTTCGGCGGCTGGATCTGGAAGACACTCGGTATCGAGACGCTGTTTATTCTCTCGGCCGTTCTCGGCTTGTGTAACAGCGCCTATGCCGCGACGATCAAGACGCGGAAGGCCGGCGGTGTATAGTAAGAAGGGCGTACAGCGCGTAGCTGATCAGGATGCCCGCAAGCACCAGCAGTGCATATCCCACATAATACCCAAGACCATAACCAAAGCGCTCCGCGAGCGGTACCAGTATCGATCCCGGAGAGGGGTCGTTTAAGAATCCGTAGTTGACGTTAAAATGCCGGTCAAACGGGATCATGATGAGCGCGTATACCGCCAGGAAATGGACAGGTATATACGCTCTTTTGATTGACGGCGTGATTAACCTGCTCCAGATCGCCTGAAGGATGTAGAGAATGATTGCGATATGCGCGATAAAACCGATGGCGCTCATGAAAGAAAACGGCGGATAATATGTCCAGTCGGGAGCCAGGAGTGCGGCGAGGGCGCCGGCAATACCCGGGCAGAAGAGGATCTCGCCGAGTGGGCGGCGCGGCCGGAGCCTGTGTATAAAGACCAGGTAGGAGGTCAATGCGCAGATATGCAGCGGGAGTGTATAGATGCTGTAGGAACCTTCGTGGATCCTGAAACCGCTCTCTGCCAGATGAGACAGGAGCGTCATCAAGGCCAGTGCCCATGAAAGGCGCAGACGAGCACGCTCATCCAGGCGCCGGTTCAGCACATAGATGAGAGCGATGCATATGATCGATATGGCCAGCCAGATCAGGTGGGCTTTGCCAAACAGCTTAAATCCTGTCATCATGTCTCCTTCCGCCTCTATCATAATCCTTTTCCGCATTCATTTCTATCACCGGAAAAATATCTGTCGTTTTTGGCCTTTGTGTTGTAAGGTGTTTATCCAGCTGTGCTATAATACTTAAAAGCATTAAAACGTTTTCACGAAGGAGATAATCATGCATCAAAATTCTAAACTTTACGCAGTAATCAGTTATATCACATGGATCGGATGGATCATTGCGTTAGTCAAGCGTGATCCCGCGGATCCCCTGGTGCGCCGGCACATCAATCAAGCCCTCTGCCTAAATGTGATGGCATCCGTTGCGACGCTGCTGTCGCGTTTTGGAAGTGCTATCGGTATGATCGGCAATATTCTTGATGTTTTGGTTCTGGTCCTGAGCATCTGGGGACTGATCCGCGCGGCGCAGGGGAATGAGGAGCCCCTCCCGATTGTCGGTCAGTTTGAGGCGATCAAGTAGAAGAAAAGAATATGAAAAAGACGCTCGCCTGGTTGTTGATCTGGCTTATGGTAATGGCCATGCTGCCCGTCACCGCATTTGCGGAGGACGAGGATCCTATTGTGCCCAAAAACGGGATACCGCTCGTGATCATCCGCGTTGATGAGCCGGATGAGAAGTACCCTGAAGATGGAGATTGGTACGGAACCATCGCGGACATGAATAACGATAAGGATCATCAGATCCGCTGCAAGGGCACGGTCGAGTTCGTCGTTCCGGATGGATTCGTGAGTGAGTTCGGGGGAGACGTTCCGGAAGGGGAGCTTACGCTTAGTTACATCCGCGGCCGCGGCAACTCCACTTGGGGAGGTGCGAAAAAGCCGTATAAGATTAAACTGGCGAAAAGGCAGGGTGTTACTGATGATCCCGGGCCGGATCTCTTCGGTATGGGTGAGAGCAGAGAGTGGGCGCTCATGGCAAATGCCCGTGATGAGACGCTGATCAAGAACCGGATCACAGGCTGGCTGGGCGATGAGCTCGGTTTGGACTATACACCCCGCATGGTTCCGGTCGATGTGTATATGGTAGGCAAGGACCCTGCGAAAGGAGAGTATCTGGGCAGCTATTGCCTGAGTGAGCTGGTGCAGGTGGAGGCCAGCCGTATCAACATGGAATTGCCGAAGAAGTCTCACACGTCTGAGCCGGAGATCACCGGAGGCTACCTCTTGGCAATGTATAATGAGATGCAGGATTCGGGGCTGCCTGAGACTACAGTCTTTAAGACGAAGGCGGGCGTGGAGTTGATTAATGAGGAGCCGGAGTATGTCGACGATGAGCTGGGTGAAGGACAGGAAGCGCAGCGTGCGTATATCAAAGGATATATTCAGGAACTGGAAGATTTGATCATGACGCCTAAGGATAAATTTACCGAGGATGTTCATGATCAGATTGCTGACATGATGGATCTGCAGTCCCTCGCCGACTACTGGCTCATCCAGGAGTTTTCAAACAACGGGGACGCCTTCGTTACATCCAGCACTTATCTGTATAAGCCGAGAGAGGGAAAGTTGTGCTGGGGACCGCTCTGGGATTTTGACATGGGCTGGGGGCCCTTGGACATGGAGATGCCGGATGATTTCTATGAGAGCTTTAACAGGACAGAGATGATCTGGATCGACCAGTTGAGGGATAAAGATTCGCTGTTTGTAGATTTGCTTAAAGAGCGCTGGGATACGATCAAAGATAAGCTGGATGAGTTGACAAAAGAGGGCGGTATCATTGATCAGTATGGGGCTCAGTTGGCCCAGTCTCAAAGTGAGGATTATGAAATATGGACTGAGGCGATCGGTGAAGATGCTGAGGTCGCCGAAGACTATGACGCCGTTCTTACAAATCTGAAAGGCTATATCAACAAACGCAGCGCAGGGATGGATGAGAAAATTGACGAGATCGGTCATGTATATGTCACAGCAACCTTCAAAGCGGAGGGGGAAACGATCGGGACAGCACGGATCAGAACGGGCAACGCACCGGGC
>JAFWDW010000104.1 GCA_017515965.1 Lachnospiraceae bacterium | reverse complement strand
GTTATCGGAGAAGAAGATAAGAATAAAGCCTTCGAGAGAATGCTTGAGGAACACGGTATCATGGAAATGGCCCGTACAGGCGATGTGGCTCTGGAACGCGGTATGGCCACCATCAATGATTCCTCGAAGGAGAGAGGAGAGTTCGACTATGGCAAGAACGTCCTATAAATCAGAACAGATCAAATGCGGTGTGGACAGAGCTCCGAACAGGAGCCTTCTGGCTGCGCTCGGGCTCACTGAAGAAGAGATGAGCCGTCCGATCGTCGGTGTTGTCAGTTCTTACAACGAGATCGTCCCCGGTCATATGCACCTGGACAAGATCTCCGAGGCTGTCAAGGCGGGCGTGCGGGCAGCAGGCGGCACACCGATCGAATTCCCTGCGATCGCGGTCTGCGATGGTATCGCAATGGGACATATCGGTATGAAGTATTCGCTGGTCACGCGTGATCTGATCGCTGACTCGACCGAGGCGATGGCCATCGCCCATCAGTTTGACGGGCTGGTCATGATTCCGAACTGCGATAAGAACGTACCGGGATTGCTGATGGCAGCGGCACGTGTCAATATTCCGACTATTTTCTGTTCAGGCGGACCGATGCTGGCCGGCCATCTGGCCGACGGCAGACGCACCTGCCTGTCCCATATGTTTGAGGCGGTCGGCGCCTACCACGCCGGTACGATCGATGAGACGGGCGTTGAAGATTATATTGAAAACGCATGTCCGTCCTGCGGATCCTGCTCCGGCATGTACACGGCAAACTCCATGAATTGCCTGACTGAGGCGATCGGCATGGGACTTCCCGGCAACGGAACGATCCCGGCACCGCTCTCAGCACGTATCCGCCTGGCCAAGAAGGCCGGTATGCAGATCATGAACCTGATCGAGGCGGATTTAAAGCCGCGCGACATCATGACAGAGGCTGCATTCCACAATGCGGAGACTGTTGATATGGCTCTCGGCTGTTCGACCAATACGATGCTGCATCTCCCGGCGATCGCGCACGAGGCAGGTGTGGATATCGATCTGAATAAGGCCAATGAGATCAGTGCGCATACGCCAAACCTGTGTCATCTGGCTCCGGCGGGTGATACCTTCATGGAAGATCTCGATCAGGCAGGCGGCGTGTACGCAGTCATGAAAGAGCTGACTAAGGGCGATCTGCTCGATCTGTCCGTGATGACCGTTACAGGCAAGACAATGGCAGAAAATCTGGAAGGCGCTGTCAACCGCGACGAAAACCTGATCCGCCCGTTCGAGAATCCGTATTCCGCAAACGGCGGCATTGCAGTTCTGACCGGCAACCTGGCTCCGGACGGCTGCGTCGTCAAGCAGTCGGCTGTCGCGCCTGAGATGATGAAACATGAGGGTCCGGCGCGTGTCTTTGACAGTGAGGACGAGGCCATAGAAGTCATTTACGCAGGCGGTATCAAGCCGGGCGATGTGGTTGTCATCCGCTATGAAGGTCCTAAGGGAGGCCCGGGCATGCGTGAGATGCTCAACCCGACTTCCGCGATCTGCGGCATGGGCCTGGGAGAGTCAGTCGCACTCATTACAGACGGAAGATTCTCCGGTGCGACACGCGGCGCTTCGATCGGCCATGTCTCCCCCGAGGGAGCGGCAGGCGGAAATATCGCTCTTGTTGAAGAAGGCGATCTGATCGCAATTGACATCCCGAATCAGACTATTGAACTGAAGGTCTCTGACGAGGAACTTTCGGCAAGGCGTGCTGCTTGGACAGCCCCCGAGCCGCGCGTCAAGACGGGCTATCTCGCCCGCTACGCGAAACTCGTTTCTTCAGCAGATAAAGGAGCCATTCTGGAAGTTTAACAGAAAGGATTGACTGTTTATGGATAGAATCAAGATTTTTGACACGACACTCCGAGACGGTGAGCAGTCCCCCGGCTGCAGTATGAACCTGCAGGAAAAGCTGGAGGTAGCCAGATGTCTTGAGAAGCTGCACGTCGATGTCATCGAGGCAGGTTTTGCGATCTCCGGTCCGCAGGATTTCAAGTCGGTTCAGGAGATATCCAAAGTGATCAAAAACGCGGAGGTGGCATCACTTTCCCGCGCGCTTGAAAAAGACATCGATGTGGCGTGGGATGCAGTCAAGGACGCGGTTTCTCCGCGCATTCACACATTCATCGCGACCTCTCCGTTGCACATGGAGTACAAGCTGCGCATGACGCCCGAGAAGGTTCTTGAGCAGGCAGGTGCGATGGTAGCCTACGCAAAGAAATATTGCAACAATGTCGAGTTCTCGGCTGAGGATGCGACACGGTCCGATCTGGATTTCCTTGTCCGTATCACCGAGATCGCCATTGCCAACGGTGCGACTGTAATCAATCTTCCGGATACTGTCGGGTACACGACACCGGCTGAGATGGAATACCTGATCAAATATGTCATGGAGAACGCAAAAGGAGCCGAGAAAGCGGAGTTCTCAGTGCACTGTCACAATGATCTGGGTATGGCTGTTGCCAATTCTTTGGCAGGTGTCCAGGGCGGTGCGCGTCAGATCGAGTGTACGATCAACGGCTTGGGCGAGCGGGCAGGCAACACTTCCATGGAGGAAGTCGTCATGGCTCTGCGCACCCGTGCGGATATGTATGAGGCGGCGACCGGCATTGACACAAAGCAGATCTACAATGCAAGCCGAACTGTCTACAATATCATCGGCCAGACAGCACCGCTCAACAAACCAATCGTCGGCAAGAACGCGTTTGCCCACGAGTCCGGCATCCATCAGCACGGCGTTCTGGCGAACAAAAAGACATACGAGATCATGACACCGGAGATCGTTGGCGTCCAGACAAACAACCTGGTACTTGGAAAGCACTCCGGCCGCCATGCGTTCAAACAGCGTACGAGCGAGCTCGGATACCAGCTGACGGACGAAGAAGTCAACCGCTGTTTCGGCGAATTCCAGCTTGTCGCGGACAAGAAAAAGACTGTCACCGACAGAGATCTGGAAGCGATCATTTCTCATCACGTATCGGCTCATCAGATTCCGGAGGCAGAAGGTTACAAGCTCGACTGGTTCTCAGTCTATACCAGTAACTTTACGACAGCGACCTGTACGATTCAGCTCAAGAAGGGCGACGAGGTATTTGAGGAAGTGAAGCTCGGCGATGGCCCGATCGATGCGGCTTATAACGCGATCGACGCGATCATCCAGCCGAAAGAGCACGTTTTCAATACATACCAGATCGCATCGACTTCCGAAGGACAGGATACACTCGGCGATGTTACGGTCAAACTTCTGGCGGACGGCCGGACCTACACCGGACGCGGACTGTCGACAGACGTGATTGAAGCCAGTATCGTGGCCTATATCAAAGCAATGAACCGCCTGATGGCAGAGGAGGATTAAGCTTATGGGAATGACCATGACACAGAAGATTCTGGCGGCGCACGCAGGGCTTGACGAGGTCAAAGCCGGTGATCTGGTCGAGGCAAAACTCGATCTGGTGCTCGG
Source organism: Lachnospiraceae bacterium (assembly GCA_017515965.1). GTDB lineage: Bacteria > Bacillota > Clostridia > Lachnospirales > Lachnospiraceae > RUG842. The sequence goes on along the minus strand of JAFWDW010000104.1, from coordinate 1,983 downwards.
CAATGACGTGACGACACCTGTCGCCATCGGCGTCTTTGAAAAGAACGGACTGACAAAAGTGTTTGATCCGGAGAAGATCGCGATCGTCCTGGATCACTACACACCGTGCAAGGATATCGCCTCTGCGAACCTGTGCAAGACTGCCCGTGATTTTGCTCATAAACACGCGATCAAATACCTGTTTGATGTCGGCACAGTCGGTATTGAGCACGCACTGCTTCCGGAGCAGGGGCTGGTCGGCCCGGGACAGATGGTGATCGGCGCTGATTCACACACCTGTACCTACGGAGCGCTCGGCGCATTCTCAACAGGTGTCGGCTCAACCGATATGGCAGCTGGCATGGCAGCAGGCGAGAACTGGTTCAAGGTTCCCGATGCGATCAAAGTTGACCTTAAGGGGCAGTTAAAACCCTATGTCAGCGGCAAGGATGTCATCTTGCATCTGATCGGCGAGATCGGTGTGGATGGCGCGCTGTACCAGTCGCTTGAGTTTACCGGTGAGGGCGTTTCGGCGCTGTCGATGGATGACCGCTTCACGATCGCGAACATGGCGATCGAGGCCGGTGCGAAGAACGGTATTTTCCCGGTCGACGAGAAGACCATGGAATATGTCAACGGGAGATTCAAGGGAGAAGTCAAGGCCTACGAAGCCGATGAGGACGCTTCCTACAGCAGGACGGTTGAGATCGATCTGTCTGCGCTTGAAGCAACTGTCTCACTTCCGCATCTGCCGTCCAATACCAGAACAGTTAAGGAAGTAGCCGGCATGCCGATCAACCAGGTGGTGATCGGATCATGCACGAACGGACGCATCTCGGATCTGCGCGCTGCGCACGAGATTTTAAAAGGACGCAAAGTGGCAGACGGCATCCGCTGTATCGTCATCCCGGCGACTCAGCAGGTCTACCGCCAATGTGTGGAAGAAGGGATCGTCACGGATCTGATCGATGCCGGATGCGCGGTGTCGACGCCGACCTGCGGACCCTGCCTCGGCGGCCATATGGGTATCCTCAGTGCCGGCGAGAGAGCGGTGGCTACCACAAACCGCAACTTTGTCGGCCGCATGGGAGATACCAAGAGTGAAGTGATCCTGGCCAACCCGGCAGTAGCTGCTGCCTCAGCGGTCAAGGGTTGTATTGCAAGCCCGGAGGAGGTGATGGCATGTTAAACGGAAAGACATGGAAATACTGTGACAATGTCGATACAGATGTCATCATCCCGGCCCGTTATCTGAATGACCCGGATCCCGCCGCTCTGGCGAGCCATTGCATGGAAGATATAGACGATACGTTTGCCGGTAATGTGCAGGCAGGTGACATCATGGTCGGCGGATGGAATTTCGGCTGCGGCTCTTCCAGAGAGCACGCTCCAATCTCGATCCAGGCCAGCGGCATCTCCTGTGTGATCGCGGCTTCGTTTGCGCGGATCTTCTACCGCAACGCGCTCAATATAGGCTTCCCGATCCTTGAGTGTCCTGAGGCGGCACTGGAGATCCAACAGGGCGATGAAGTGAGCGTTGATCTGGAGACCGGTGTGATTGAAGATAAGACGACCGGCAAGACTTATCAGGCAAATCCGCAGCCGCCTTTCATCCAGGCGATGATCGACGCCGGCGGACTGCTGAAATATATCAAAGGAAAAGTGGAGGCATAGGAGATGGCATATAAAATAGCCCTGGTACCCGGAGACGGCATCGGCCCGGAGATCGTGGACAGTGCGGTGCAGGTTCTGGAAAAGATCGGCACTATGTTCGGGCATCAGTTTGAATTTACATCCTATCTGGCAGGCGGCTGTGCGATCGATGAGACCGGCATTCCGCTGCCGCAGGAAACCCTTGAAGGGTGTCTTGCCAGCGATTCTGTTCTGCTCGGCGCTGTCGGCGGCCCGAAGTGGGATACGCTCCCGGGCAATATCCGCCCGGAGAAAGCGCTCCTGGGACTGCGCTCAGAACTTGAACTGTACACGAACCTTCGTCCCGCGAAG
>JAFWDW010000103.1 GCA_017515965.1 Lachnospiraceae bacterium | reverse complement strand
ATCCGCCTGAACGGAAAATCGACAACACGCACAGTCGAAAAACTCGGCACCGAGGAGGAAGTACGCAAGCGCGCAGACGGAATGGATCCTTATGAATGGGCCAAGCAGTACGCGGCCGAATTGACTCGCAAAGAGAAGGAAAGCGGAGAGGCGATCCGTTATTCGCCGACCAGGCTGATACGCAAGAACGCCATCCAGACGATCAATATCAGCTACCTGTTCGCGCAGGATATTTATTATGATCTCAGAATCAATGAACTGTGCGACTCTATGACTGAGCAGTATTCTCTTCCCTTTGATTTCAACAGCGTGTTCTCGCGTCTGATCTATACCCGCATCATTTACCACGCGTCAAAACGAGGAACGTATCAGCTGTCAAAGAATTTCCTTGAAAAGCCTCCCTTTCCGGAAGGCGATATCGACAAAGCGTTAAGATTTCTCTCCGTCACACCGCTCATCTTTCAGCGCCAGCTCTACCGAAAAGTAGCTGATTCAGGCAAAGTTGACGGAAGGCTTTTGTTCTATGACTGCACAAACTACTATCTTGAAACCGGCGACCGCGATTTTCTCGGTTACCGGCTTTTCGGAAACGAACCAACAACACCGATCGTTCAGCTCGGTCTTTTGACTGACGCAAACGGTCTGCCTCTTTCATTCGATACGCTCCGGGATCTCGATGCCAAGCCTCCGCGCATGACATCGCTCGAACATACGATCATCGATGAGCTCAAACCGAAACAGATCATTATCTGTTCAGACTCCGGACTGACAAAAATCGCTGAGAACAAATTCGTATACGATCATGACGTCCGTTACATCCATGTAGAATCAATGAAGAATCTTGATGCGTCACTCAGAAGCTACGCAGTCGATGTCAACGACTGGCATATCGCCCATCGCAAACGGGCGTACCGCATCGATAAAGCCGATGAAAACAAATACTTTGATACCGTCTTCTTTAAAGAGCGGACCCTCATGAAAAACGGTAAACTGCAGCGCTTGATCGTCACATTTTCAATGAGCCAGCAGGCCAGACAGCGGTGGATCAGACAGCGGCAGCTGACACGTGTCAGCGACATCATCGACGCAGCCTCTGACAACCGGTTTGCAGGTCAGCGAGACTATATCAGACGTCTTGAGCAGGAAGAACAGCTCGACGGATTCTCGGTCTTTTTTACCGATTCTGACCTCAACCCTCAGGCTCTGATCCCTTTCATCCGCAGACGCCGCGAAATCGAAGAAAATTTCCGCACTGTCAAACGCGAGCTCCGGTCACGGTCACTGAATCTGAACAGCCGCGAGAAACTCTATGCTCATTTTATGATCTGTTTTATTTCATCGCTGATCGAGCGCATCATTGAAATGAAGCTGCATGACCGCTATCCGTTTGAGGACCTGAGCGATATTCTCCGCGTCATGGACATGCTGGACATTCCTTCCGAAGGCTATATCCCGGTCTACTCACGCAACGAACTGACCGATGCGCTTCACGAGGCATTCGGATTCAGAACCGACAACCAGATCACATCGGGGAGAACGATCCGGAAGCTCTCGGCCAATACCAAGAAAGCTAATCCGCTCACTTTCTAGTTTAGTTTTTAAAATGTACATCAGGGTTACTTTTTTTCCTGCAGAACAAAAGATAAAGTATTGACATAAAGTGCACTTCACATATTATACTTTATTATCATGATGGTCTGTCTTTTTGTACAGATCTGTACTTAAAAAAGGGATCCCATTAGGGTGGGAACGACTTAAACGGATCCCATGTATGCGTAAAACTTTTTCAAGGAGGTCTTTTCATGGACAAAAACGCAACACTCAAAGAACTCGAACGGGTACTCGCATTTCTTGACTCTGATGAGTTAACACCTGAACAGGCTAAGACTATCACAGAAGATACAGAGTACAACTATGATCACTATTTCAACCCCGGCTGGATGGATTTCCGTAAATCCTGCACACCCGATGGCACAACCATGGAGTGGGCTGATGATCCGGAGCATGTCATGGATGTCAATGGCGTTCCCTACATCGACCTGATTGGCGGCTTTGGTACATATATCTGCGGTCACCGCAATCCCGAAATCCTTCACTATGTCAAGAAGCAGATGGATCGTCTGACACTTTCCTCAACAGAGCTTCTTGAGCCGCTTCGTGGCTACCTGAGCGAAGTTATGGCTATGATCACCCCCGGCGATCTTCAGTACACATACCTTACAAACGGTGGTGCTGAGGCTGTTGAGATGGCTATCAAACTTGCTATCCTTTACAATGGCCCGGGATTCTTCATCGCTACAACAGGCGGCTTCCACGGCAAGTCAATCGGTGCTGTTTCTCTGACAGCTAACCCGTCCTTCCACGGACCGTACATTGGCAACCTGATGGAGTGTGTACGCCACATCAAGTTTGGTGATGCTGATCAGCTTGAGAACGCTATTAAGAACCTGCAGGCAGTTGGTGAGAAGGTTACAGCCTTCATCATCGAGCCGGTTCAGGGCGAGTCCGGATGCCACGTTCCGTATGATGGCTATCTGAAAGACTGCCGCGAGATCACCAAGAAGTACGGCGTCCTCCTCATCCTCGATGAGATCCAGACAGGTCTTGGCCGTACAGGTTATCTGTGGCGCTCCATGAAGGAAGATGTCACACCGGATATCATGACATTCGGTAAGGTTTCTTCCGGCGGTATCATCCCGATCACAGGTATCGTTTCCCGCAAGGAAATCTTCGAGAACTCCGGCCTGATCGAGAATCCGTTCATCCTTGGTTCTCCGACATTCGGTGGCAACGCTCTTGCTTGCTCATCAACACTCGGAACCATCAACTACATCCTCAAGAATGACATCCCGAAGATGGCTCAGGAGAAGGGTGATTACTACATGAAGTCTCTTGTTGAGATGCAGGGACGTCATAAGATCCTCGCTGAGCTTCGTCAGGCTGGTCTTCTGATCGCGATGGAGTTTGAGACCGCTGAGCTCGGCTGGGAAGTCTCCAAAGAGTGCTTCGCTCGCCAGGTCATGGTCGCTGGTACACTGAACAATGCCCGCGTTATCCGTATCGAGCCGCCGGCAATTCAGTCCTATGAGACAATCGACAAAGCTCTTCAGGTTATCGACGAAGCTATCACAGCTGTCGAAGCTAAGGCTTGATCGATCTGATCGTTATCAGTCAAAAAAAGATGCCGCCTGTATGGCGGCATCTTTTTTTGTTAAATAATCATGAGATCTGATACCCTACTGCAAAACCGACTCACTACGCTGAAGCTATCTGACAACTACGACTATGCAGCATCCTGATCGTACAGCAGGAGGATAATCAGCCTCCTCCGGAGATGCGTTTCGCGATGATCTCATCTCCGTCCGCAAGAACAGTTTCCTTGAACTTGGAAGCCGGTATCTGCTGACCATTGAGCTTGACCATCACCCGGCGGTAACCGATCTTCCTCAAGAAATCAAACAGTATCGTATCTTCGGCTACTTCAACTTCTTCACCGTTATGAAGTACTTTCATGAAACGCTCCTCCTTCCCGTTATAATCCGATATACTCTGCATACACGGCACGTGCTCTCTTTTCGTCACTGACATGCTTGATAATCGCACGGCCTGTTTTAAACAACTTGATCTGGACATCTCCGTCATCAAAATCCAGGGT
>JAFWDW010000102.1 GCA_017515965.1 Lachnospiraceae bacterium | reverse complement strand
TGCGTTTTTTACAGAGCGAAAGCGTCCCGGACCGGAACCTCTGTCCGTATTCTCAGAGTGTTTTATTCAGTTCTCAATGCGAGTACAGGATCTTTCTTCGCTGCGGATCTTGATGGAATCAGTCCGCCGATAAGCGTCAGAATAACGCTTAAGATGATGAGAATCAATCCGCTGACCGGCTGCAGATAAGCCGTCACATCGGGGTGATTGAATACCCGATGCAGCAGGATCGCATTTGCCGGGATGAGCAGAAGAAGAGAGATTCCCACACCTATCAAGCCTGCGAGCAGACCTGTGATAAATGTCTCTGCGTTAAAGACCTGTGAAATATTGCGTTTGGATGCGCCGATCGCACGCAGGATACCGATCTCCTTGGTGCGTTCAAGCACAGAGATATAAGTGATGATACCGATCATGATCGATGAAACCACCAGTGAGATTGCGACAAAGGCGATCAGCACATAGGAGATCGTATCAATGATATCGGTGACAGAGCCCATCAGCGCGGCAACTGCATCCGTATAGGTAATGACTTTGTCATCTTCACCGGCCTTTTCCATCCGTTTATTGTATTTGTCGATGATCTTTGTGATCGCCGTCTTGTGTTCGAAGTCTTTCGGATAAATATAGACGGAAGAAGGCGTATCTTCCTGCGCGAAGCCGAGCGCGCGCAGATTATCATCATAGCTTGCCTGCCCTGAGGCAGCCATTGAAGTCATCATATCCTGAAGTGTTTTCGCATCCATATTGATCTTGATCGCTTTTTCGAAAGCACTTGCGTCAAATGAGAAGGCGTTCTGCATCCTTGCTGACAATTGCTGTCCGATCGCGCTGCTGATAGCGGGGAGCGCCTGCGCCATAAACTGCTGCAGGACAACTTGTGAATTCTTGGCAATGGTTCCCGACAGAGCGGCGCTGACCTGTTGCTGCAGCTCGTTCAGATCGACAATATTGCCGGCATGAGCTGCCATAATCGCCTGGCCCTGACCGCTCATGGCAAAGTTCACAAATCCTGTCAGAAGTGTATTCATATCCGGTGGATTCTCAGGGTCAATGGTCGGCGAAACCTGTGCCATATAGGCGTTGACAAGCGCAGATACCATCTGATTGATCCCGTCCGTTGACACGTCGACATTGATTTGCTTGGCGATGCCGGCCAGATCGATCGACTCCATGGCGGAGGCATATACGTTAAAATTGGACAAGCTCCCGGCAACACTCGAAAGGTCAAGACCGCTGAAAACATTGGGGTTGAATTGGAATGCGTTTTTCATCGCATCCTCATCGACTGTAATCAGCGATGCCATATCAAATGCCGGATCCTCATCACCGAATTTCTTTCCGGTAAAGACATTGATCTCCGGATTATCCAGTTGCTTTTTGACGATATCGCTGCCTGCAGATTCAACCATGATGGTCTGTTCCAGTGACGGAAGATAGCCGATACCGGGTATGAGCATGGAAATGGAGTCTGTTTCTTTAGGCAGGACAACACCGGCGATGGAAAGGGTTTTGCCTTGCTTGATCTTATCGAGCATGAAAGCTTCATTGTCTGTTTTGTCGACATAGAGATCGTATTGAGAATCATACTCATACAGATTGCATGCGTTGACCAGCTTTAACTCAATCCCCAGAAAATCTTTGTATTTATATGTCGCCGGTTTATCAGAAGTTTCCACAGTTTCGCCTTTGACATATTTGTCGATCATTGCGTCAAGCTCGGTTGGATCCTTTAAGCCCAGGCCGTAAAGACAAAGATCGGTGACGAGACCTTCTCCGGAGAGCACCAGCACGCACTCGCTTTCGTCTTTCGGCCAATGACCGGCCATGACTTTGTACTGCTTTTCATACAGAGATTTCTGCGCGGGAAGCATGTTAAAGAGAGAGCCCATCGACATCATGCCCATGCTGGAGAAAGTTCCCGCATAGCTGTCGGAAGAGGCGCCGGACATCGCTTTTGAAAGCGATGTGTCAGGGTTGATCTGACGGTAGTGCGACTCATCTGTCAGACGGAAGATATGGGGCGTGATATTGTACTTGTATTCGACTGCGTTGGCATGCTTTTTGATGCCGCTTTTCTTGCTATCAAGAAATGTCTTAAATGATTTCAGATCGTTGGTCTTATTGCCGGAGAACAGCGCACCGATCGTTGGGCTTTCCCTGACCTCGACTGATTTCTTCTCTTTATCGTCTTCCGAGGGAATTGTTCCGGAAGACTCCATCATGGACATAAAGTCGATCTCTGAACGGGAGATCGTCAGAGGATATTCCGAGAGAGTCTCCTCCTGGATGTCAGCGATATACCTGTTGACACCGTTCGAGAGGGACAGGATCAGGGCAATGCCGATGATACCGATGGAGCCGGCAAAGGCAGTCAGAAGCGTTCTGATCTTTTTGGTCCGCAAATTGTTGAAGGAAAGCCCCAGCGCCGTCAGGAAGGACATCGAAGAGCGTCCCATATTTTTGTGCTCGGCTATCATTTCCTGCTCGGGATGATACGGATCAGAATCTGAGATGATCTGCCCGTCCTGAAGCCGGACGATTCTGGTGGCGTAAGTTTCAGCCAGATCCGGGTTGTGCGTGACCATGACAACCAGACGGTCACCTGCTACTTCTTTGAGAAGATCCATGATCTGGACGCTCGTCTTGGTGTCGAGCGCGCCGGTCGGTTCGTCAGCCAGCAGGATGTCGGGGTCATTGACCAGAGCACGCGCTATTGCTACGCGCTGCATCTGACCGCCCGAGAGCTGATTCGGCTTCTTGTGGATCTGATCGCCGAGACCGACGTCTTCCAGAGCGCGGGTCGCGCGCTCTTTGCGCTCGGATGCGGAAATGCCGCTGATGGTCAGCGCCAGTTCTACATTGGAGAGAACGCTTTGGTGGGGTATCAGATTATAACTCTGGAAAATAAAACCGATGGTATGATTGCGGTATGAATCCCAGTCGCGGTCAGTATACTTCTTCGTGGAGATGTTGTTGATGACAAGATCTCCGGAGTCATACCGGTCCAGACCTCCGATGATGTTCAGAAGTGTGGTTTTACCGGAACCGGAAGGCCCCAGGACAGCAACAAACTCATTGTCCCTGAGATTC
>JAFWDW010000010.1 GCA_017515965.1 Lachnospiraceae bacterium | reverse complement strand
TCACCCGTCTCTTTTACGAGAACTGGGATGATGCCGCTTATCAACGGTATATGCGCTTGTTTGAGCTGGACGAGAATAAAACGCCGTCTGAACTATCAGAGGGCATGAAAGTCAAACTGAATCTCGTTCTCGCGCTCTCGCACGGAGCAAAACTCCTGATCCTGGATGAGCCGACAAGCGGACTGGATCCGGTTTCGCGCGATGAATTGCTGGAAGTCTTTAAGATTCTGGCCGCGGAGGGCACCGCGATCCTGTTCTCGACTCATTCCGATGATATACTCCACCATAATTACCTATATACGAGAAGTCAAGAAGCAGTTAACAGGATCCATGGAGGACTTTATCAGAGAGTCCCGGGAACAGGGCTTCGGTTCCAATCTTGAGGAGATCATGCTCCACTATGAAAAAGAAAGCCTGTACGAGAGGCTAAGCGAAGTGCAGGAGGGAGGTGCCGTATGAAAAACCTGTTGACAAAAGAACTGCGGCTGACTGCCACAATACTGAGTTATCTGTTTATCCTGTTTGCTGTGATGACACTGATACCGGGTTATCCGATCCTGGTCGGAGCGTTCTTCATCTGCCTGGGGATCTTCTACTCATTCCAGCTGGGCCGCGAGAACAATGACATCCTGTTCACGGTTCTGCTGCCGGTCGAAAAAAGCGATGCGGTACGCGCCAAATATCTTTTTACGGTTTTTATTCAGACCGCCGGTTTTGTTCTGGCCTTTATTCTGACCATCATTCGGATGACAGCGCTGAGCAAAGCCCCGGTCTACATGACCAATCCCATGATGAACGCCAATCCGGCGTATCTAGGATGGATGCTGATCGTATTTACTCTGTTTAACACAGTGTTTCTGGGCGGATTCTTCAAAACAGCCTTTAATTTCGGGAAACCGTTTGTACTGTTCTGTATCATCTCTTTCATCTGGATCGCCATTGTGGAGACGCTGCATCATATCCCGGGGCTGACATGGCTCAATGATACAGCCGCGCTCACAGACGGCCGTCACTGGGCGATCCTGGCCGTGTGTCTTATCATTTATGTACTTGTCACCTGGTTGTCTTGTAAGAAGTCTATTAAGAGATTTGATGAAGTAGATTTATAGAAGGTACATTGACCCTGCAGCATAATGTGCTGTCGGCAAACAATCCCGGCAGGAACGCAGCCGAAATCATGCGGCTACGCAGACCGGGCGGGCGAAATGTGAGCAATCGTGCGTGAGCATTTCGGGCGCCCAGGTCGGAGTTGCCGGAAAGTTCGGCGTAGTGGGCCGGGTTTGCGATAGTGCATTATGCTACAGGGTCAAATATCCCAGCTATCGATATATTTTTTCTGCACTTTTGTGAGATGATCAATGGATATGCCGAGGTCTTTGAGTTTCCTCTCAGCGACCTCCCGGTCTATCTCCTCCGGCACATAATTGAGCATCGGCAGCTCTTCATCTTTGTGCTGTGCCAGATACTGTGCGCACAGCGCCTGGATGGAAAAACTCATATCCATGATCTCGGCCGGATGTCCGTCGCCTGCCGCCAGATTAACGAGCCGTCCCTCTGCCAGAACGTTGATCGAACGACCGTTCTCCAGATAGTAGCCGGTGATGTTATCGCGGCGCTTCACCTTCTTTTTCGCGATCTTCTCCAGTCCTGCCACATCGATCTCTACATTGAAATGACCGGCATTGCAGAGAATCGCTCCTTCTTTCATGAGGAGCATATGTTTCGTATTGATGACGTCGCGACATCCTGTGACCGTTACGAAGAAATCACCGATCTTGGCCGCTTCCTTCATCGGCATGACTTCAAATCCATCCATCACAGCCTCCGTCGCCTTGATCGGATCGATCTCTGTCACATATACGCGCGCGCCAAGTCCCTTCGCACGCATCGCCACACCTTTACCGCACCATCCGTAACCGGCGACAACCACCTTCTTGCCGGCAACGATCAGATTGGTCGTGCGGTTGATGCCGTTCCAGACAGACTGGCCTGTTCCGTACCGGTTGTCAAAAAGAAACTTGCACTGGGCGTTGTTGACCAGCATCATCGGGATCTTCAGCTCGCCGGATGCATCCATCGCGATCAGACGCTGGATGCCGGTCGTGGTCTCCTCGCATCCGCCGATGACCCCGGGAAGCAGATCCCGGAACCGTTTATGCATCATGTTGATCAGATCACCGCCGTCATCAATGATGATATCCGGACCGGGCTCAAGCACTTTTGCCAAATGCCTCTCGTATTCCTTCGGCGTTGCCGCATGCCAGGCAAAGACCTCCACGCCACGCGAGGCCAGACCAGCGGCAACGTCATCCTGCGTCGAGAGCGGATTGCTGCCTGTCGCATACACTTCGGCTCCGCCGTTTTTGATCACGGTTGCCAGATAGGCTGTCTTTGCCTCCAGGTGAATGGACAGTGCCACTTTCATGCCCTTGAAGGGTTTTGTCTTTTTAAAATCTTCGTTGATGCCGGAGAGAACGGGCATGTGATCCCGCACCCAGTCAATCTTTCGGCGGCCTGACGGCGCAAGTTTCTGATCTCTGATCTCGCTCATAGTTGTTATCCTTAATCAATACCCCGGTTTTCCTAAAAGCACAAACATATTTTTCTTGTATTCTTCCACGCCCGGCTGATTGAACGGGTTGACGCCAAGGGTGTAGCCGCTGACGCCGCAGGCAAATTCGAAGAAATAGAAAAGTCTTCCAAGGCTGTCCTCGTTAAATGCCGGGATATGGATCATCAGATTGGGTACGCCGCCGCTGATATGTGCTTTGATCGTACCGTTCATCGCACTCTTGTTGACAAAGTCAATGTCTTTTCCGGCAAGGTATGCCAGACCGTCCTGATTGTCCTCAGAAGCCGGAACCGCGATTGCATGGCGTGGCTCGTCGACACACATAACTGTCTCAAACAGGATCCGCTGACCATCCTGGATATACTGTCCCATGGAGTGCAGGTCGGTTGTAAAGTCGACCGATGCCGGATAGAGTCCCTTGAGGTCTTTGCCCTCGCTCTCGCCAAAGAGCTGTTTCCACCACTCTGATACCGAGTGCATTGACGGCTCATAGTTGACCAGAAGCTCAATACATTTACCTTTTCTGAGCAGCGCGTTACGATAAGCTGCATACTGCAGTGCCGCATTCTCCTCAAAAGGCTTAGCCAGAAGCTCCTCTCTCTCAGCTGCGGCACCCGCCATCAGGGCATCCAGATCCGCTCCGCTGACCGCGATCGGAAGAAGGCCGACCGCTGTGAGCACCGAATAGCGTCCGCCGACATCATCCGGCACGACAAACTCCTCATATCCCTTTGCATCCGCCAGCTCTTTCAGCGCGCCGCGCGCTTTATCAGCAGTTGCATAAATGCGTTTTGCAGCGCCTTCTTTCCCGTAGCGCTCCTCGAGTATTTTCTTGAAAAGCCGGAAAGCGACACCCGGCTCGGTCGTTGTACCGGATTTGGAGATCATATTGATGGAAAAGCTCCTGTCTCCGACCAGGTCGATCAGGTCTTGCAGATATGTACCGCTGACATTGTTGCCGGCAAAATAGATCTCCGGACCGTTTCTCTTTTCTGCCGGGATTATATTGCTGAAGTTGTGTCCCAAAAACTCAATCGCGGCGCGCGCACCCAGATATGATCCGCCGATGCCGATGACGATCAGCACCTCAGAATCCTGACGTATGCGCTCAGCCGCTGCCTTGATACGGGCATATTCCTCACGGTCATACTCTACAGGCAAATCAACCCAGCCGACAAAGTCATTGCCCGCACCGGTTTTATCAACCAGCGTCTGCTTTGCCGCCAGAATCTCGTCCTTGATCGCCGCAATTTCTTCCGCGCCGACAAAGGAAGCCGCATTTTTCTGATCAAAACCTAGTGTTGTATTCATCGCTTCTCCTTTCTGATCCGCTTTTATTTGCTTTTTTATACTATTATCTTTACAATATCATTACATCCAAGCCATTCACAATGACACAGAGGACTATCACTTATGAAGAAGATCATTCTGACCGGTGGCGGTACCGCCGGACATGTGACACCTAATATCGCACTGATGCCTGCGCTCAAAGCGCAGGGATTTGAGATCTCCTATATCGGTTCCAAAGACGGTATCGAAAAGTCTTTGATCGAAGCAGCCGGTGTACCGTTTTACGGTATCAGCACCGGAAAACTGCGCCGGTATTTCAGCCTGAAAAACTTTTCCGATCCGTTCCGCGTCATAGCCGGTATGGGTCAGGCACGTAAAATCCTTAAGAAAGTCAAGCCTGATGTCATTTTCTCAAAAGGCGGTTTCGTCTCTGTCCCGGTCGTGCAGGCAGCCAGCCGTCTCCACATCCCGGTCGTGCTGCACGAGTCGGACATGACTCCGGGTCTTGCCAACAAACTGATGTTAAACTCAGCGACCACCATCTGCTGCAACTTCCCGGAAACACTGCGTCATCTCCCGGAAGGGAAAGCCGTTCACACCGGAACGCCTATCCGCGCAGAGCTTCTGCAGGGCGATGCCGAAGAGGGCTGCCGGATCAGCGGCCTTGATCATTCAAAACCGATTATCCTGATCATGGGCGGAAGCCAGGGCGCCACAGCCATCAACGATGCTGTGCGCCGCATCCTTTCCACACTGCTGAAAGAATTCCAGATCATTCACCTGTGCGGAAAGGGCAAGCTCAATCCGGCTCTCAATTCTAAGCAAGGCTATTATCAGACCGAGTACGCCTCAGACGAACTCAAGGATCTGTTTGCCGCCTGCGATATGGTCATCTCACGCTCAGGCGCCAATGCCATCTGCGAGATCGCCGCGCTCGGCAAACCGAATCTCCTGATCCCTCTCTCACTGGCAGCCAGCCGCGGGGATCAGATCCTGAACGCGCAGTCTTTTGAAAAGCAGGGCTTCTCAAAAGTCCTTCTCGAGGAAAACGTTAACGACGAGACACTTCTGACCAGTATCCGAGAACTGTATGCCGACCGTGACCGCTATATCCGCGCCATGGCTGACGCGGGCAGTGCGGGAGCTGTGGATGCAGTCGTTAATGTTATCCTGAAAGCCTGTCAGGATTAATCCATTTCTTCTTTGATCTGATCGATCAGCGCTGCCGCATCTGCGGCATCGAGTGATCCCATATGCCATCCGAGACCTGCGTCATCCCCTTCGTAACGCGGGATCAGATGCAGATGAAAATGCCCGACTGTCTGTCCGGCAACAGCACCATTATTCTGAACCAGGTTGTATCCGTCACAGCCGAGGATCCCGGTCAGTTTCGTAATCAACTTCTTACCCAAAACAAACGCTTTGGCCGCCAACTCTTCCGGGAGCTCGTACAGATCTTTGTAGTGCTCTTTCGGGATGATCAGCGCATGGCCGCGCGTCGCCGGACCCGCATCCAGAATCACCATAAAGTCATCATCTTCATAGACCTTAAAGGACGGAATATCTCCCGCCAGTATTTTACAAAAGATACAGTTTTCGTCTCTCATAGGAAAACCCTCCTTCTACTTCGATTTTATTATACCTTATTTTTAGGTAAATAAAAACGGGCAAGGACTTCCTTGCCCGTTTAATTGTTTTAATGGTCATTGTAATGGAAACGGCACCCGGCGATGATAATTTCCTTTCCTTCAATCCGGTAAATCAAGCGATCTTTGTTGGTAATCCGCCGGCTCCAGTATCCTGATAGCTTTCCTGCCAAAGGCTCCGGTTTACCGATACCTGAATAACCGTTTCGCTCAATATCCTTGATCAGAGTATTGATCCTCTTCAAAACCTTGCGGTCTTGATTCTGCCAATACATATAATCGTTCCAGCCGTCATCAGAAAAACGCTTAATCATCTTCGACCTCGATCAATTCATGAACCTGCGTCTGTCCTGCTTCAACCTGTGCTATAGATTCCACCAGCCAGTCATAATTAGCTTTTTCGCTCATAAGATGCAGATTCTCAAGAAGATTATTATAAGCATCCTCTGAAATGACAACGACATTTTTTGTCTTTCTCGTCACAATAAGTGTTTCAAAATCTTCTGTAACACGATCCATATAGCTTTTCAAATGCTCCCTAAACTGTGAATAGTTTACTGCTGTCATATCCCGGTCTCCTTTCACTCCATTATAATAACGTACAATATGTTGTACGTCAAGACCGGGTTTTCAATCATCCGTTTTCCGCTTTAAAGGCGCTCCAGTCACCCCAGGATGACTCCCTGCTTTTCCTGTGCCTGCTCTTTTTCAGCTTTATCCTCTTTTTCTCAGGCTCCTCGATCAACTCCGACCACAATGGAAATTCCTCCGTATCTTCCCGGAGCATCTCCTGTTCCTCAAAAACAAATCCGTATTCATCTTCATCGGAAACTGCTAAGTCAAGATCCTGCGTTTCTTCGATAGGTGATTCTATTTCTTGACCGGAACTTGTCCCGTTGAGAGTGTTTCGGATGATTTCAATATCCGCATCCTTTTCCAGGCCGATCTTATACCACATGCCTGCCGTCCGGAGAGCTTCTTCATCCTGATCATCCGCGTGTTCCGCAATAAACGCAGTGAGTTCAGCAAAGCTATGCTCAAAATCAGGCTCCTGAAACGGAATATAACAAAACCGGAAATGCTCATCCTGAAAATAAATATAGGGCGGCGACAGGCTGATCCTCCCGCCGTCAAGCATATAGGCACCGGCAGACTCCAGCGCCGTGACCAGGTCTGTCATCAGCATCCGGATCAATTCATTATCAAAATGTCCCCGGGTCATCATCGCCTCCAGTGAGCATCCACCCGTCACATTGTAGTACAGGCGTCTGATCTCGCCCGCAAAACACTCGCTGACAGGCAGAAACCCTTCAGGATGGTTAAACAAAAGCATAGGAAACTGATACTGTAAACCGTCCTCTTCCGGTGCCTCCATGATCAGATGCGCACTCTCCACATTTCTTTGAAACACTACTCTTTCCATCTTAATTCTCCTTTATTTCATATGTAACCTGCGGATGTCTTCCTCCGGTACATCCATTCGCGCGCTGGCGCTGACTGCAGCCTTCATCCGCGCAGAAGAAGCACGGGCCTTGACGATGATATCCTTTCCGCTGCGGTCGACCGTGCATCCGGCTGAAGAAAAATACAACATCTTTCCCTGAATTCTTTTTTGAAAATAAGCCTCTGCGGATTTGCTCTCCTCCATCCGCTCCCACTCCCCGGCCACCTGTGCGCTTTCGCATGCAGCACCGGCCAGTATATTGACATCGTGAAAATAGAATCCTGTGAACATGATCAGCATCAGGCAAAGCAATGCAGCGCTCATCACGACAGCAGCTTCAATCGTTGAAGATGCCCTGATTCTGCATTTCAATACGTCTTTTACCATAATCTGATCACGCCTCCCACCAGAAAGCCAACTGTCAGAAACGGAATAAACGGGAGGGTGCTCTCCCTGCGGCGCCGGATCAGATAGCAAGCTGCTCCGCAAACCGACGCGAGGAAAAATGCAATCACCAGCATATCGGTCATACGCTGTAAGCCGATCAGAACGCCTGCCATGACAATCAAAAAACTGTCGGCCTTACCGAAACTCTCAGGCTTTGCCACAGACACCAGTACAAACAAGCCTCCGAAGAGAGCTCCGGCCGCCCTAAAGATCCAGCGCCCGGGTTCGGGATCCAGGGCCCCGAGGACCCCTGTCACCGGATAAACTAAGAGCACTCCTGTCAGACAAGCGCCCGCGGCAAGCCACCAGCGCGGCACACTCTGGCTGCGCAGATCGATCACGGCTCCGCTCGCCAGATAGAGGCTGAAAAGAAGCCAGCAAGTACGGTCATAATCCTGTATTATTGTGAACATCTTGAACATGGCCCCCTTCCCCCAGCCTGTGAAACCGGTACTTTCTCTACAGTTCTTTTTAATCCGCTGCAGTCCGGGTCTGCATGCCATTTATCCCCGTCTTTAGCTATATATACAACCCCTGTTTCCGGGATCTGTCCGCCGCATTTCTCGCAGACATGATATCTCTTCCCGTCCTGATTGCGGCATGAAGCCAGATCGCGGACAGAGACCGGTGTGACCGACAGGGCCAGATGCGTACACGAAGGATTCCTATGATAGACAATACCGTTCTCCGTCACATAGACCATCTCTTCTTCACCGCCGGCTCCTGCGCTGTGAAAGCCGTTCCACGCCTTGAACTTAACTTCTCCCTCATAGTCTCCTATGGGACTTCCAAAGACCGGAAAGGGCATCCTGACACGGTATTTCCAGCGGACGAAACCAACGCCTGTTACCGGATCCATTTCACTTTTATCAACAGAGATCCCACTGCGGCCGCCGATCAGAATATTCTCATCGACTCTTCCCGCTCCAAGCGCTGAGATAAGATCTGCCTGCAGTTTTCCACGATCCAAAACAACAGGGTTTTCGATCTGTGCCGCTGCCGTCGCCTGGGCCGCGTATCTGGCTGCTCCGCGGATCTTTACGGAAAGTGCTGCAGTTTCAAGAAGCAGCATAAGCAGAAGTGCTGCCAGAAAAAAGAGCGGCAGGCACAGCGCTGCTTCAACAGTCAGACTGCCCCGGGGCCGGGAGGATACACTTTTCCCAAGTCGTAAAACTCTCGAATCTTGATCTTGGCGGTGTCTCACAGAGTGTCCTACTCCTTTCTGAATTCAAACATGACATATCGTTGGAAAAGTGTATCCTGCCGGCTCCGGAATCATCACTACCGATAGGCGAACGCTGTCGTGAAATCGTAGTGCACCGATCTGGGCAGCACGCAGGAACTGTCGATCTGCACCCTGCAGACCGCACTGTCCGAGCGAAAAGCTTTTGCTTTGCTTTCTCCGCAGAGGTTGGTTTCGATCAGATCCAGCGCCCGCATACATTTTGTCTGCCTGCTTTCCAGCGCCAGAAGCATGCGCAGATAGTCTTTATAGGACAATCCCTCTTCTTCATCCGCGCTCTCCCATCCTTCTGCCACACTTTTTTCAAATGACAGCAGCCCTTCTAAGCTCAGCGTCCAGCTCTGGTCATCTTTGTTTAAAGGCACTTTTTTATCATCAAACAGCGCTTTGATATCCATGACTGCTTCTGCGTAACTCCACACGTAGGTGACGGCTTCCCTGATTGCTTCCTCACACTCCGGCGCAGCGAGCACTGCGGCCAGAAAGATCGCCAGTTGGGTGATCTCCGTCTGCCTGACGGCGCTCTCCTTAAGATACTGCGCATTGAAGGCTGTACGGATCAGGATCAGCCTGCCGGCCACGTTTTCCAGATTCTTCCTGTCCGACTCTTCTCCCGCTAAAATGTACTCTATTTCATAGGAAAGACCCGACTCTTTCGGTTCGTCTGTCTCCTGATTCATCACATCGAGCAAATACAGATCAAAAAGCGTATCACTCAGAAGAGACGGCTCACGATGCCCTGTAAACACTCCGTGTCCTTCCCGGAGAGATCTGTGAGAAGCGGCTTTATTCAGGTCGATCGAAGAAGCTGAAACTGTCTTTCCCTGCGGCATCGCGATCTGCAGGACCGGCCGGCCGAAGAATCCTGCAAACAATGAAAACAGACCCGTCACCGGCTCTCCGCCTTCCAGCTCTGACAAAGTATGCGCAAATCCGGTGATTGCTTCCACCTGCAGTTTTTCCGTGATCTCCTCCTGCTGCTCTGCCTCGCTGAGCGCCTCTGCCTGCTCAAGCAGGGCTTCTTCAACGGTTCCTTTTTCTTCCATATATCTGACCGCCTGCTCGTAGAATTCCTTCCCTTTCTCGTCACTGAGCAATTGCATTTTGCTGACCTTCGCCCCCTGTGTATCCGCCCTGTAAAAGCGCAGGCTCTGCAACAGTTCCTGTTCCGGGTCAGATCCTCCTTTGCGACAGCCGTTTACCGCAAAGATGTGGTACTTTTCCTGAAGGTCCGGATCATACTCGGCGAAAACCGATTCCAACGCGAGTCCCGTTGTTTCTTTCGCATTATTCTTGGCAGTCTGCACTGCCGCACTTTCCAGCAGGGCGCCGGTCAAAGTAAGGAGAAGCAGAAAGACCAGACTCACATAGACAGTAATGACGGCAGGCTCTCTGCGCATCTTTAAATGCCTGCGCTTTCACTTGTGATCTTTTCAAATATGCTGTTGACCAGCGAAGTCAATTGCGTTTTAAAAATCACGACCAGCGCGATCAGGACAACCAGGATCAGAATGATCTCGACCACACTCACCCCCTGGTCATCCAGCAACTGACTCAGACTTCTTTTCATTTGCTCCGCATATCGTTTCATCTCGCACCTCCTGTTCCTTTCATCACATTTGCATCGATAAAAATGCCGGGACCATCACCATAATCAGGACGATCATCAAAAGAAGCATCATAGGCAGAAGAAGCTTTGTCTGCGCCTGCTCGCCCCGCTCCTGCACAGTCCTCTTCTGTTCCTGGTAAGCAGTTCTGGCTTCATCGGCGAGCTCATCAGCCAAGCCTGAAGATCCCCGTCTCAAATGACGTGCCAGCATATTTCCGAATTTCTCATATCGTGCATCTTCACAGGTGCTGCCAAAATCGAGATATGCCTCTTCCTGCGAGAGGCCCGCCTGCATTTTGCGCAGCTCTCCTGCCATGGCTTCAAAAGCCGGACGTATACCGCGTGTGTTTTTCTCCTCCTCATAGTCCAAGACGATGAGCCGCCAGATATGACCCGGTGTCAGTCCTGCCCTCAGCAGCATAGAGAACAAATTGAGAATCTGCGGATAGTCTTCCTCCATCAGTTTTGCCCGCCATTGTTTCTTTCTGTTCTCCTTCTCGTTTTCCTGCGCGTACAGAAAAGCTGCTGCAGCCAAGCCCAGGATGATCAGAAAATATCCTCCCCTGCCGTTTTCTTTTTTCCAAACGAGTTTCTTGTCTCCAACGGTGTCCGGAAGGCGCATGCTTTTTGCTGTCGGATCCTTGGCATCGGCCTCCTTAAGCAGTCTGGCGATCTCATCAAGATAACCGTCTGTCGTCCCCTCTTTTCGCGGGAAGACTGTCACAGACATCTGCCACTCATCTTCTGTGGAACCGCAGGTCAAGACTGCGGTCAATACGATACGGCTGCCTTCCTTTGCCACCGCACTCCTGTCGATCCTGCCGTTTGAATCGATCACGCTGTAATCATCCTGGCTCCATCTGATCTGTGTGGGATTGCCCGCAATGTGCTCGGGCAGAGACAGATCCTGTGTCACGTGCTTAGCTTTCTGTTTTGTCCCGAGAACTGCTTCAGGCAGTTCCTTTTTACAGGCCGCTACATAGCGAGCTTCTTCCTCCCTGGTATAATTCCTGCCCGACACCTCCACGTCATATGTCTGATCGCGCAAAACGCCTTCGATTTCTATCTGAAGCTGCTTGACTGTCTGCGCTCCGGGATCTCCCTCTCTCCCGATCTCACTGACACGCGCCCCTCTCATGCCTGCCGCAAAGAACAATGCCGCGAGGATATCTGCAGCCACCACCATGAACACTGCTCGTTTAAGCAGCACCTGGTTTCTAAATCTTCTCCTGACAGGGCTAAGCATCACGGCCGCCGTGAGCGCACCCAGCACAATACTTGTCACTAATCCCGCCATCGTCGCCTCTTCAGCCGGCTGTCCGCACTATTCTGTATCCCAGTACGCCGGCTGCAACATACAACCCCAGACAAAAAGTCATCACGATCACGCCCGTCAGATTCCCATACATCAGGGAAATCATATTGCCGAAGACCACCCTCAGATACAACAGAATGACAAACGGCATGAGCAGCATGAGTCTTAATTCCAGTTTCCTGGCCGACAGTACCGTATCGATCTGCCGGTGCACCTCCATTTTTTCGGCGATCTGCACCATACATCTACGCATCACGTGAATAAGATTGCCGCCGGTTCTCTTGCCCGCCCCGATGACCATCGCCATCTCGCGGACATCCTGCTGCCTGCACCTGCCGGCAAAATGCGACCACACCTGCTCGATCGGCACATTCATAGACAGCTCCTGTGCCATGATCCTGAATTCTTTTCCAACCATTGACTGATCTCTTCCTTCCCTCTCCTTCTCCCGGCACACCTCCAGCATCGCATTTTCAAAGGCCTGGCCTGCCTCCAGCGCCGCTGTCAGACTTTGTAAACTCACACGCAGCTCCTCGGCAAAATCCCGCTGCCTGATCTTTTGCCTTTCTCCCAGCCACCAGCGCATCCAGCCGTAAATAATGACAGGACTCAGTACCAGCGCCAGCACAGAATTGTAAAACACATAGGCAACCGCGAAACTCAACACTACACCGGTTACGAGTCCTGCTCTGATCTCAGCCTGGCTGACAGCCCGCCGCCAGTAGTTTTCTTCTCTGCAAAAGAACTTCCTGTTTTTCCAGATATCCTTGAATCTTTCCAC
The DNA here is from genome assembly GCA_017515965.1 of Lachnospiraceae bacterium. GTDB lineage: Bacteria > Bacillota > Clostridia > Lachnospirales > Lachnospiraceae > RUG842. The sequence goes on along the minus strand of JAFWDW010000010.1, from coordinate 649 downwards.
CTTTTTCTCCTGTCTCTCTGAACACATACAGCGGACGTATCCTGACTTCCTGCTCCTGACAGCCGACGACCTCTACGATCTCAAGCACTTTACGGCTGCCGTCTCTGAGCCTGCCCAGATGAACAATCAGATCGATCGCAGAAGCGATCTGACGGTCAATGGCGCTGAGCGGGATCTCCATGGCGCCCAGCACCATCGTCTCCAACCGGCTGATCATGTCTCTGGGTGAATTAGCATGCCCGGTGCTTAAGGATCCGTCATGCCCGGTATTCATCGCCTGCAGCATATCGATCGCCTCCGGGCCGCGCACTTCGCCGACGATGATCCTGTCCGGCCGCATGCGCAGCGCTGTACGGATCAATTCCCTGATGGTGATCGCACCGACTCCTTCCATATTGGCCTCACGCGCCTCCATCCTCACCAGATTGGGGATGTGCCGCAGCTGCAGTTCGGCGTTGTCCTCGATCGTGATCACCCGCTCGCTTTCAGGAATAAACTCTGACAGGGCATTCAGAAAAGTCGTCTTACCTGACCCCGTTCCGCCGCTGACAAAAATGTTATATCCGGCTTTTACGAGCTGTTTCAAAAAATCAGCCGTCTCTTTACCAATGGATCCGAACGCGATCAGATCCCGCATCGTGATGGGATG
>JAFWDW010000101.1 GCA_017515965.1 Lachnospiraceae bacterium | reverse complement strand
GCTTCCTCCTCTTCTTCGAGGACGCGATAGGCCACTTTGCCGACCAGTGTCTTCGGCAGTTCTTTTCTGAACTCAATGTCGTACGGCATCGCGTATTTGGCGATGTTCTTGCGCGCGTAGGCGAGCAGTTCTTTCTTTGTCTCCTCGTTTGGTTCCACGCCTGCCGCCGGCATGATAAACATTTTTACTTTTTGCATTTTATAGCTGTCGGGCACGCCGATGGCGCAGCTCATCTGGACTTTCTCGTGCGCGTCAAAGATGTTCTCCAGCTGAGCCGGATAAATGTTATAACCCGAGGAGATGATCATTCTCTTCGCGCGGCCGCGGAAGTAAATAAATCCCTCCTCATCCATTGTGCCCAGGTCGCCGGTATATACCCAGGTCAGACCGTCTTCATGCGTGCGGAGCGTTTCAGCGGTCTCTTCCGGCATATCCAGATACCCTTTCATCACAGTCGGTCCCGCCAGCAGGATCTCTCCTTCCTCGCCGTAAGGAAGCTCCTTGTCTGTACCCGGCTCCACGATCTTATAGTAGGTATCCGGGAAAGGAATGCCGATGCTGCCTTCTTTGTACATCTGCGGCGGCGTCAGACATGAAGCGGTAACACACTCGGTAGTACCGTAGCCCTCACGCACCTGGATCTTGGCGTTGTGATCGAAGAGGAACTTGTCAAATTTCTTCTTCAGCTCGACGGACAGGGAATCGCCGCCTGAAAAGACTCCCTTCAGGCAGGACAGATCTGCTCCGTTCATCGAAGGCAGCCTCAAAAGCGCCTCATAGAGCGTCGGTACGCCGGCGATAAAATTACATTTATACTTAGTGATCAGTTTGGCGTAACTCTTCGGTGTAAAGCGCGGTACCAAAACACATCGTCCGCCGCCGGCAAGCATCGTGTGCAGACAGACGCCCAGCCCGAACCCGTGAAAGAGCGGCATCGCTGCAAGCATCTTGTCTCTCGGGCGAAACATCGGGTTGGTAGCAAGCACCTGTGTGCCCAGCGCGTTAAAGTTCAGGTTGGTCAGAACGATACCCTTTGTTGTCCCGGTCGTGCCGCCGGAATAGAGGATCGCAGCAGGATCATCGGGATTTCGCTTCACTTTATACTCATAACCGCAGTGATGAGCCAGACGCATAAACTCAGGCCACTGGAAAACAGGGGCTTCCTTCGGAATACGCTTGATCTTACGCCCCTCGGTCAGCATATAGCCGACCCTGATCGGTCGGGTCAGTTCGTCCTTGATGCGGGCAATAATGACGTTCTGTACTTTTGTATTCTGGCGGATGGCCTCAATCTTGTGATAAAACTGATCGAGCGTAATGACCATGACACTGCCGGACATGTTCAGATAAGTCTCAATCTCCTTCTCCGCAGAGAGGGGATGGACCATGTTCGAGACCGCACCGACCAGATTAACCGCATACATCATGTAGATGGCCTGCGGACAGTTCGGCATGGCGATGGTAACCTTATCGTCCGCCCGGATACCGAGCACACGCAGCGCGCGCGCGCATTTATTGATCTGATCGATCATATGCCTGTAGGTGATGTGCTTGCCCATAAAGTCCATCGCTATGGCAGTCGGCTGTTTCCGGGCAGTCTCCTCGACCTTTTCGTAGATGCTTCCGTTAAAGTATTCCAGCGTCTCAGGCAGATCGCCGATGCTCTTAAACCAGGGTGTTTTCACTGTCTCCGGTATCGGAAAGACGATCTTACCCTTCTCATTCTCTGTCCATGAATAACTCATTCTCAAACCTTTCTGTCCTACTTTTTATTCCATTCATTGTATAAGTCAAGTTCATCCCGGCCCGGAGAAAAACCTGACCCGATACCCTCGAAACGGGATCTGAAATCCTCAATGATCTCACCGCGGTCTTTGTCCAGCCGCCCATAGCTGATATCCCAGCTATCTGTCTCCTCGATCTCGGCCGCCGCATTGTCGTGAATCTTATTGACCATATCCTCCTGGCGGCAGTCTCCGTTAAACTCTACGCCCGTAGATCCGCCGGCCACCAGATTGTAGTATACCTCATTGTCTTTACTGCGCTGAATACCGATCTGCGTGTCGTTGTCGATGAGCGTGTTGTTGTGGAAGGAACATTTCTCGGTAAAGCCCAGATCCGCATCGTATCCGCCGAAGCAGATCCCGCACCAGCCCGTACAGTCCGCAATCACATTGTCGTGCACCTCTATGCCGCTGACTTTGAAGAGTTCATTGTCCTCTGGGCTGTGCTCTGTTGCCACCTCCAGACCGATGTCACAATCGAAGATGAAGTTATTGTAGATCTCGATGTCCTGCCCGCCGTCGACATAGATACCGTCAGCGCACAGATCGTATTCGCCGTCCTCCAGATAGGCGTCATTGCCCTCGGCGCTGATGCCGTAGACGACATTGTCGTGGCAGGTGCCGTTCCGGACAAAATCAAACTCATAGGGATTGGGCGCCTCGCCTTTTGCATTCTTATAATCATCCGGGTGTTTGGCCGTTCCCTCGAACCCGATCATATCGATCCCGATATTGTTATTCTCATGGATGATATTATCACAGATCTCAAACCCGTCAATATTGCCGTTAAAAACGGTAGACTCGCTGTCGCCGCACTCACAATCATAGACTTCACAACCAGCCATTGTCAGGTCTTTGACCGGCGCCAGATCATTGCGGGCGTACACGCAGATCCCGTGTGTTCCCCGCACGCCATGCACCGTGCAGTTTCTAAACGCGATCTGATTCAGAGGCTGATCACCGCGATCGCGCGTGCTTTCATAAAAGATCCCGTGCGTGCCGCCCTCGATCTCAAAGCCTTCCAATGCGATGTATTCGACATTGACCAGATGAATGCCGATACAATCCCCTTCACTTTCTTTATCAGCCGGCGTCTCTGTTTTGATGACGACGGCCTCATCATCTTCCGCACGGATGAGAACCGGCTTTTCTTCTGTTCCGGAAATATCCGTTCCCACCTCGAAGGGATCATACTGTCCCTCATGGACGACCACTTCCGTGCCGGGTCTTACCGCTGCCAGCGCCGCCGGGATCGTTGCGTACGGCTTTTCTTCGGAACCGTCCGCCTTCGCATCATCGCCATCCGAAGACACATGGATCTGAACATCGTAAGTCCCCCTCTTATCCTTGTTCTGATCCTTTTTAATGCCGGCTTTGCCGATCTTATCAGCCTGAGGAGGAACTGCTTCCTTCTTGCCGCAGCCGCACAGTGCCAAAACCGCACACAAAACCGCAATGAGAGATCCGCAAAACATCTTTCTTCTCATTTTCTTAAGTACCTCTTATTTCATTCCCGTCAGGGCCAGGCCCTTGATAAACTGCTTCTGGAATATGATAAAGACAATTGCCGCCGGAATCATGATCAGCGCGGCAGCCGCCATCGTCGCTGAAAGATTCGTCGAGTGCTGTGTCGAGAAATAGCTCAAGGCAAGCGGCAGTGTCATATTTTCCGTGCTGGACAGATAGATGAGAGGATTCAGATAATCGTTCCAGTACTCGAGGAAGGTAAAGATCGCCAGCGCCCCCAGGGCCGGACGGATCTGTGGCAGCACGATCTGCCAGTAGATCCTGAAGTTGCCGGCGCCGTCGATACGTGCGCTCTCGATCAGTTCTCTCGGAATCTCCTCGCAGTACTGTTTGCACAGATAAATACCGAATACATTGACAAAGGACGGTATGATCAGAGCCCAGACACTGTTGTACAGACCCATATTGTCGATCAGGATAAAGGTCGTGATCATGGTGACTTGTGCCGGTACCATCATCGTAAAGATCAGCATCGCGAACAGGAAGTCTTTGCCGCGGAATCTGAACTGCGCGAAGACATATCCTGCGATCGAACTCGTAAAGAGAATCACGATCGTATTGATGCCGGTGACAAAGCACGAATTCCTAAGCCACTTAAAGAAGGGTGACCCGGTCAGCACTTTCTCATATCCGGCAAGCGTCGGTTCCCGCGGGATGATATGCATCGGGTCTGTCAGTGTCTCCACCGTCGTCTTGAACGAGTTGGAAAGCATCCAGACATACGGAACCACCACGACGATCGAGAGTGCCAGAAGGATTGCGAAGATCACGATCCGTTTCTTGAAACCAGGGCCGCGCTGTACTGCTTTGAGTTGTTTTTTCTTCTCTTTCTCAGTCATAGGTCTTAGTACTCCCAGTCGACCTTGTTCAGGCGCTGTTGCACCACGCTGACCACCAGAATCAATAAGAACAGCACAAAGGACAATGCAGCCGCATAGCCCATCTCCTTGTAGACGAAGGCCGTCTTATAGATATAACTGGTCATCACAAGTCCCGAGTGCTGCGGCCCGTCCTTGTACAGCAGCACCGAGAACTGTGCGAACATCTGGAAATAGGAAATCAGTGTCATCAGGACCACAAATGTCGTCGTCCTGCCTAAAAGAGGCAGCGTGACAAAACGGAACTTCTGCCATCCGCTCGTTCCGTCCAGTTCAGCTGCCTCGTAGAATTCACCCGGGATCCCGTCGATCCCGGCGCAAAACAGTATGATATTGTATCCGAGATCGGCCCATAGGGTGAACACGATCACGGAGAGCATGACGAATTTAGCATCACCTGTCCAGGCAACGCTGTGTCCGCCAAACTTTTCAATCAGCTGGTTGATGAGACCGATCTTCGTATTTAAAATACTGCGCCCCCACACAACGGCCGAAGCGACCAACGGTGAAATACAAGGCAAAAACGCGATCATCCTGAAGAAGCTCCGCGTCTTGTTGCTGCGCAGCTGACTGATCAGCGTCGCGACCGTCAGTGAGATGATAATATTTAAAATGACGGCCACGACGGTGAAGACCAGTGTGTTTTTCATTGCCAGGACGAATTCCGGATCATCCAGCAGCTTCATGTAATTTGCCAGTCCTGTGAAATCCATCTTGTGCGCGATCGGATTGTAATCCGTAAAGGATATACCAATCGTGCCGAGGATCGGTATTACCAGAAAGAGCACCGCCTCGATAAAGATGGGTATAAAGACCAGCAGGATAAATTTTCGGTTATGTTCCGCAGTCATTTACATTTTGTTCAGATTGTCTTCCAGTTCCTTTAATGCTGCATCAGCGCTGTCATACTGACCCTTGCAGTATGCCGAGAAAACGTTATTGACATTCTCTTTGAAAACGTCTGTGTTGAACATGCCGATGAACTGTCCGCCTTCAAGAATCGGAATGAGCGGTGCTGCGTACTCAAAGTTCTTGAGATACTCTTCACTCTCTGCCACTGCCTTCTTGGCCGGGATCGTACCGCATGCCAGGTTGTGGCCGATCATGATCTCATCGGAGAAGAAGAATTGCATAAAATCAAACGCCAGCGCTTTCTTCTCATCGGAAAGGCCTGAAGCCACGCCCAAAGACCAACCTGTCTCATTGGCGAACTTCTGCTCCTCTCCATAGAACGGCATCGCGACATAGCTGTAATCCTTACCGTACTCAAGACCGAAATCGTTCTGTCCTTCAGCCAGGCACCATGGTCCGCGCGGAACCATCATCGCCTGCCCGGCGTACAGTTCCTGATAGCCTTCGATATCGCTGCCGTCATCCAGACCGGACAGTGTGGTGACTTTGTCATCAGTGACCATCGAAGCGAGTTCTTCCCATGCTTTCTTAGCCTCATCGCTTGTGACGTTAAAGGTTCCGTCATCATTCAGATAATTGGCTCCCTGAGAGAGGATCATCGAAGTCCACAGATACATGACGCCGTCCCAGTTGACAAAGTCAAATCCTTTTACCTCAACATCGTCGCCCTTCATCTGCGTGCCTTTCTTTGCCGCCTCTTTAAGTTCATCCCATGTCTTCGGGACTTGTGTGCCGGCATCCTTCATGAGGTTGTTGTTGACGATCAGACCGCCGCACTCAATATTGTACTCAAGCGGAAGGCCGAAGAGCTTGCCGTCATTTTCAAGTGTGCCGTAGGTGTTGGGATAGCATTCATCCCGCACTTCCTTCTCCACATCTTCAGGAAGCTGCTCAAGTGCTCCGGATGGAACAAAGTCAACACACCATCCTCCCCAGAGCTCGTAGATATCGGCACCGCCCTCTTTGGACATGAGCGCTGTCTGCACTTTTGACTCATACTCGTCATACGGGAAAGCTTCAATATTGATCGTGACATCCGGATGCGCTTCCATGTATGCATCCACGATGCCCTGATACGACTCATTCCAGCTGTCCTCATCATTGTGGGTCCAGAATGTCAGCGTCTTGTCATCAGAACCGCCGCCGGAGCTGCTGCCACCGCCGCCGCAGGCTGTCATCGTTGCCATCAGTCCCGCTACCAGCGCTACTACTGATAAAATCGCCACTACTTTCCTTTTCATGATCATTTCCTCCTTGCTATATGGTCAGTGTTTTAAAATAGCCGAGATAATCTTTATTCTGCAGAAGCATCTCCTGCACCATGTCATGGATCTCCTCCATACTGCAGACACTCGCTGTCAGCGGATCCTGCAGCACGGCCTGGAAGACAAGCTCCGGATCGCCGTTGATCGCAGCCTGCACCGCCATCTCCTCAAGTTTGGCTGAGTGCAGCACCAGCGCATCCAGATGCGCCGGCAGTGTCCACTGTCCGAGCACATGAATGCCATCCTGATCCGAGATCACCGGTACTTCCACACAAGCGCCTTCGTCTATATTTGTCACATAGCCCTGATTGCGCAGATTTGCGTTGAAGGGATAGGGCTCGTGATCACCGTAGATCGCATTGAAGATATTGGAAGCATACTCCTCGCCGCGCTCCAGATCGATGTCGTCAGAACCCAGCCAGTCAGAATACTCCTTCTCCCATGTGTCTTCACGATCCATATATTCCTTTAATATATACGCATACTCGCCCGGGTTCCAGCCGGTTCCATGCGTGCAGTATTTCTCGATCAGATCCGGGCGCTTTCTGAACCACGGATTGTACTCCGAATTGTGTCCGGAGGACTCTGTCGGGAAGTATTTCAGATACTTAAACATCTCGATCCTGACCGGTTCCTCGTTCGCCACTTCCGGTCTCTTGACCGCCTCGCGCAGCGCCGGGTACATATCCTGTCCGTCATGCTTCAGCTCCAGATAGAAAGCCTGATGGTTGATGCCGACGCAAGTGTAGTCGAGCTCTTCTTTCTTAAGTCCGAGCCAGCCGGCAAGCATCGCCGCCGTTCCCTGCACACTGTGGCAAAGACCTGTGACCTTCAGGGCTGTCTGTGTCTGCAGATAGCTGACCAGCATCGCCATCGGATTCGTATAGTTCAGAATAACAGCGTTCGGACAAAGCTCCTCGATATCGCGGATGATCGCAAGAAGCACCGGCGCGGTTCTTAAGAATCTGAAAATACCGGACGGGCCGCGCGTGTCGCCGACACAGATATCCACGCCGTATTTCTTCGGAATCTCCACATCGTAGCGCCAGACATCCACGCCGCCCTGCAGGACGGTGATCAGGACGCCGTCCGCTCCGGGCAGAGCCTCACGTCTGTCGGTCGTCGCTGTGACGAGGGCATGATGACCGCCTGCCGCGATAATCTTCTCCGCGCCCTGCTTGGCATAAGAAAGACGTTTCGGGTCTATGTCGACAAGCGCGATCTCGCACTCGTCAAAAGCCGGAAACGTCATCAGGTCACGCACTAAATCACGGGTAAAATCAAGTGATCCCGCACCAATAAAAACAAATTTTCGCATAGCATCTTCTTTCTAAATTCAGTACATATTTTGACTTTTTTTCATTATAAACTTTGGTATTTTCTTTGTAAATGCAAATGCTCCGGCTCTAAAAATTCGAAAACGATTTAGAAAATTTTAAAATAAGTGTTGACAAGTAATATTATACGTTGTATAGTATTGATCACAAGATAGTATTGCCATGGTAACCAGATACGGGCCTTCCCGTATATAAAACAAAGAAAGGGGGTGAACCTGATGGCTTTCAAGATAGAATCCGGTCTCCTGGACGCTTGTGCCTTGGCCATTTTAAGCCGGGGGGACACCTACGGTTATGAGATCACGCAGGAAATGAAAAAAGCCGTCAGTCTCTCAGAGTCCACTCTCTACCCGGTTTTGCGAAGACTACAGAAAGAGAATCTGTGCCGGACCTACGATCAGCCCTTCCAGGGCAGAAACAGACGGTACTACTCGATCACAGCAGAAGGGCTGAAACGCCTGACCGAATTAAGAACCGAGTGGGACAACTACAAGAATTCAATCGAATCAGTGTTGCATGGGGGCGAAGAACTATGACAAAAGAACAATTTATTACATCACTCAGAAGGGAGCTTAAGAAACTCCCGCCCGAAGAGGTTGTATCCGCAACCGAATATTATGAAGAGTATTTTGCAGAAGCGCTCGATAATCCCGAGCTGACAGCCGAAGAGCTGGCCGCTGAGGAAGCCAGATTGATCGGGGAGATCGGTTCACCGAAGGCCGTAGCCGCCCAAATCAAATCCGAATATGCATCCCGCGTCCTCTCCGGCGATGAGACGACACTCAAGTATAAGCCGACAGTCGGCAACAAGATCTCGGCCACCTGGTGGATCATTCTGGGAGTTCTGGCCGCTCCGGTCGGCATTCCTATCGCCATCGCACTCGGCGCCGTTGTCTTCTCGCTCTGGATCGCGGTCTTTGCCGTAGTCATCAGCCTTTATGCAGGAGGCATCGGCATCCTGGCCGGCGGCCTTGCCGCCCTGGTGCTCGGTATCATCGCACTTGTCTCGTCCTTCTCGACCGGACTCATGTGCATCGGCGGCGGTCTCGCTCTCGTAGCGCTGGCCGTTCTGCTCGGACTCGGATTGACATTATTGATCAGGAAAATGGTACAGTTGCCGGCGAAACTGGCACACAGATCTAAAGATAAAGGGGGAAATAACTATGAGTAAAGCAGGTAAACTCGCAGCTGTATGCGCAGCGGTATTGGTTGTCGGCCTGGCACTTGGCGCGGCAGGCTATGCGCTCGGCGGCGTCAAAGGATTTGACAAGGTATCTGAAAAGCACAGCTGGATCGGCGGAACACCTGGTGAGCGGGTCGTCTACGCCGAAGGAGAGCCCGGATTTGACGCAGTTGAAGTCACCGGCAATGCCTCTGTCTATCTCGTCACAGAGAAGTATTTTAAGGATCAGAAATGGCTGGATAAAAACGAGCTGCTCTCCGCCACGGAAACAGACATCGCAGGTGAGAACCAGGTAGTCATCATCAAGGGGGAAAAGATCCCGGATCCGCAGATCAGTCTCGAAGACGGCGTGCTCAGGATCTATGCCAAAGAAAAGAAGACCAATATCAGCTTCAACTTTTCTTCAGTCGACGTGACGCCTAAAATTCTGATCTGCTGCCCTGATAAGGAGTACACAGATTTCAGCGTCAACGTTGACACCGGCGATATCATTCTGGGGGGAGTTTCATATAAAAAGGCCACACTTGAGACCGATACAGGCGATGTGATCGCCAAAGAAGCCAAGGGAGACGAGCAGGTCATGAAGTCCGATACCGGTGACGTTATTCTTTCCGGTACTTTCGGCAAGACTCAGATCAAGGTCGACACAGGCGATATCAAGCTGGCCGGGACATATAACAAAGGCGCGGATATCAATTCCGATACCGGCGACGTCGTCCTTAAAGCAAAGGCCGGCATCGATGCATTCGATCTGGATCTGCGCACCGACACCGGCGATATTGTGATCAGTGAGAACGGTCAGAAGACCATCGTCCTGGACGATGAATCTCCTTCCTTTACCCGCAAGGGCAGCGGACAGCTGTTCAAAGTAGATGTCGATACGGGAGACATCCTTCTGTCCTTCAATTAATAAGGACTTTCACATTCCTTCTCTGCTTTCTTGACAGCTTCTTCAAGAGAGAGACCTGAAAAATCCTGGGCGCGGAAAATGCGCCCGGATTTTTTATCGTTCGCGAAAACTCCGACGACAACACCCGGCAGTACGCTCTCCGGCGCATTCGGTGCATTCGGCCCGCCAAGGTCCGTGCGGCGCCTGTGATAAAAGCCCATTTTCTTTTCACGTTGATCATCGTGTCATTCTCCTGTTACTCGTGATCTTCCGGGATGATCTCAAGCCAGTAACCGTCCGGATCCTGAATGAAATAGATACCCATATCATGATTTTCAAAAGCGATGCATCCCATCTTTTCATGAAGGGCATGGGCTGCTTCAAAATCATCCACCTTAAAAGCCAGATGGAACTCCTCATCGCCCAGATTGTAAGGCTCCGGGTGATCGGCAAGCCACGTCAGCTCCAGCTCGAACTCATCGCATTCATCGACCAGCTAGACCAAAATGAACGCTCCGTCCTTTCCGACTTTGCGGCGCTTCTCCTTCAGTCCCAGTGCTTCATCGTAAAAGGCAAGCGATCTGTCCAGATCAACGATATTAAAGTTCTCATGTACCATCCTGAATCTCATTGTCGTTCCTCCTTATATGTTCAAATCCCAGTGTGTTTCACATGTTGTATCCAAAATAACTGTCTCTGTCTGCGGGCTCTGAGCCAGATAGCGCTTCACGACAGTCCGGTCTTCCCAGAAATGCATCGGCAGCGTATAAGCAGGCGTGCAGACAGACAAAAACCAGCTCATTCCTTTATCATAGTTTTCTTCCAATCGGTCATCCAGCACGACGAAGGCGGCATCGATACGCTTACCGGAAAGCTTACTGACCTCCCGCTTAAATACGCACTCCTGATCCGCGAGCCAGTCCGCCGGCTCTCCTTCCCAGTCCCACCAGTTCAGATCACCGGCGTGAAAAATCGCAGCATTTTCTGTATTGACATAGAAGGCCACTCCCTCGTCAGTCGAAAGGAATGTCTCAACCGTTCCGAGCCCGGGAATCTCATAGGATCGATCCGCGTCAAGAAACCTGATTCCCAGATCCTGCTCCGCTCCTTTGCGAACTCTGCTCCTGATATCAAATGAAAAGAAATAATGTACCTCTCTCTCCTTTTCCGCCAGCTTTAGAATCGCAGGATTGTAATGATCACCGTGGGCGTGGCTGGCAAAGACAAAGAGAGGTTTATCAGCCGGTTTTGCATCCAGCACAGATAAATCACCCCTGTAATAGTCGAAAAGCATCAGGGAAGTTTCTGTTTCGACCAGAAATCCGCTGTGCCCGATATAATCAATTGAAATCTGAGCCATTTTCAAATTTCCTCCATCTGTAAAACTATCTTACCATAAATAATCGTTTTCGTATGCCATTTCAGTATGTGAAAAAACTTATCTTGTGCTATTATTAGCAATATGAAATTGATTATTGTTTTTTTTAACTACACTGCAATCGTTCTGCTTTCCCTGTTTCTGCTGTACGGGCCGCTGCGCCGCGCGCTCGATCCGAAACGCAAGAAGCCGGCTCTGACGATCATCATTATGATATTGGTGACGGCAGCCTTTACTCTGCCGGCCATCGGAGCCATACTGCCGGACGGCGAACGATGCTATTTCTTCCAGCGCTGGGGCAATGTATGGCTCGGCTATATCCTGTATTTCTTCGGTCCGCTGCTGGTCATCCGGTTATTCACGGGTCTGTTTATCAACCTGCCCTACCGGCATAGACACAAGAGGCGCAAGAACAGGAACTGGAAGCCGTCTAGAAAACTCTCGGTTTCTCTGGTCCTGGGGTTACTTCTTCTTTCCATCGGTTTAAATATCTGGGGCAATTACGCGGCACATCACGTCAAGGTGACCCGGTATCTCGTTGACAAAAAACAGCTAAAGCAGGAACAGCCGGCAAGGATCATTTTAATTGCCGACCTGCACATCGGCGTCAACTCAACTCTCAAGATCTACGAAGACATGGTTGAGCGGATCAATACACAGAAGCCGGATCTGGTTGTCGTAGCCGGCGATATCGTCACAAGCGCCTTTGGTGCCATGGAAGATCCGGATGCCTATGCAAAAGTGCTCAGCCAGATCCAGTCCACTTACGGAACCTATGTGGTTTACGGTAATCACGACGTGGATGAACCCCTGTTCGGAGGTTTTACATACATGGGCGCCGAAAACGCCGAGCGCAATCCGGGGATGGAACCTTTTCTGGAAAAATGTGGGTGGAAACTGCTGACCGATGAAGTCGCCAGAATTCCTGAACTCAACAATCTCGCGATCGTCGGGCGCCGCGATAAAACAAGGCCCGGGGACGGTGTAAAAGAGAGAGCCACTTTGAAGACTCTGACAGAAGGCATAGAGCCTGAGGCCCCGGTCCTGCTTCTCGAGCATGAACCGGCAGAACTGGAACGTCTGGACAGCTTCGGCATCGACATGATGGTCGCCGGACACACCCATGACGGACAGGTCTTCCCGGGCAATGTCTTCGGACGGATTCATGATCAACAGTCCTACGGGATCAAAGAATGGGGCCATACAACGGCTATCGTCACTTCCGGCGTTGGCTACTACGGTCCCCCGATCAGAGTCGGAACCATCAGCGAAATAGTCGTCATTGACTTGAAATAATCAGGAGGAACCATAACGATGAAAGAGGAGAACATCAATCAGATCGAAGAGACACAGCCTGATACTCCCGAAAAAGAGAAAAAGGAGAAAACCGCCTACCAGATCACACGCGCAGATCGTCAGGGAATAAAGAAAAAGGCGCGCAAGGTAGTTAAAAGTCACTATCTGCTGCTGGTCGTTCTGTGTTTGATCGCGGTCATGTATGGGACTGAGTTTTCTTATGTCAAGGACATGACTGATGGCCTGCACTCCTTGATTACCGGTCAGGAAGTTGAGAGCGGTGAGAAGGACGTGACTCTTTCCAATGTTACGGGAGGCAAAAAGGTCTACGAGGATCTCACTAAAAACGATCTTGAAGCCGGCAAGGAAGACGCCGACAAACAGATGCAGGAATACGAAGAGGGCGAGTTGGGCGGTATTGTCGGCAGACAACGCGGAAACCTTGCACCGATCGTCAACGTCGTTTCCTCCGGGCGTCTCTATGTGATACTGGTCGAAGGTCTCAGGACCATTTTCGATTCGTCATCATCAGTAGCGACGGGCATTTTCATCGTCCTGAGTATAATTTTGTCCGCTTTTGTCTGGATCTTTATCAAGAATATGTATCAGGTCGTCCTGCGGCGCGCTTTTTTGGAATCGCGCTTATACGAAAAACTGCCGGTCGGCCATCTCCTCCACTTTAAGACATCGAAACGCTGGAGACGCACGGCTATGACACTGTTTCTGACAGAGGTCTTTTATGTCCTGTGGTCCTTTACGATCGTCGGCGGCATTATCAAGCGTTACTCCTATTTCCTGGTGCCTTATATCTCTGCGGAAAATCCTGATATCAAGCCGCGCGAGGCCATCAATCTGTCCAGAAGAATGATGAACGGTCACAAATGGGAGTGCTTCAAAATAGAGTTCTCTTTCATTGGCTGGATGCTTTTGGGCTTTGCAACATTCGGCGGTGTTGAGCTCTTCTATGGTCTGCCCTACCGCATTGCAACTTTCACCGAATATTATTCCGTACTGCGCGAGCGGGCAAAGGCAGAAGGTGTCGAGGGAACAGAACGGCTGAACGATATCTACCTGTTTGAAAAGGCGGAGGAATCATTCCTGCGCGCATCCTATCCGGATGTTGAAGAACAGAAGAAATACATCGATGAGCACCGCATCACACTGACCGGCGTGCACGGATGGCTCGTCAGAAATATGGGGCTGTGGATCGGCCACACGGATCAGCTGGCCGACTACGAAGACCTCGACTCGCGCCGTGTACAGATCGCCGAAGAGCGCGCCGCCATCAAGGGCCGTGTCTATCCGCAGCGCCTCAACCCGCTGATGGATGCGAACGCGACACTCGAGATACGCAAGCTCAGATATGTGCGCCCCTACACGATCTGGTCTCTGATCCTCGCTTTCATCTTCTTCTCTTTTGTCGGCTGGCTCTGGGAGGTCAGTCTGCATCTGATCAAGGACGGCGTGTTTGTCAACCGCGGCGTTTTCCACGGCCCGTGGCTGCCCATCTACGGCGGCGGACTGGTCATGATCCTGATCGTGCTGGCACGTTTCAGAAAGAAGCCGCAGGTCGAAATTGCTTTGATCGTTGTGCTCTGTGGTATCGTGGAGTATTTCACTTCCCTGTTCCTGGAGCTGTCCGCCGGTATGCGCTGGTGGGATTACACAGGATACTTCCTGAATCTGAACGGCCGTATCTGTGCGGAGGGATTGCTCGTCTTTGCTCTGGGAGGCGCGGCCGTCGTATACTTGGCGATGCCGTTGCTCGACTCACTGTGGATGAAGCTCAATAAAAAGATCCTTGTCCCGCTCTGCATCGGCCTGCTTGCTATCTTCGTAGCCGACTGGATCTATTCACACTATGTTCCGAATGTCGGTGAGGGTATAACGGATTACGAAGATTTTGAGGAAGTGGAAGAATAGCTTCCCTTGTATAATAAAGCATAAAAAACGGACGCGTCCAAAAGACGCGTCCGGTCTTTTTTTATAGAAATGCTTCTTTACAACCCGAACCCGACAGTATAGAGCAGAATCGTTGAAGCGGCATAAAAAAGCACCATACCGCCCAGGATCAGCGCCTGCTTGAGCCGGTGGTCAGTCAGAATACCGACAAACTCGCGCACCGCGGCATTCGGCCAGAAATACCATTTGGTCTTAGCACCCATGCCGACTGCGCGCATTTTCACGCGCCGTGCCATCAGGCCGCTTCTAAAGACATGGTAATTGGTGGTAGCGAAGGCGACATTGCCTGTAACGCCCTCCTCTTCCATCTTTCTTTTGGAAAAGAGCATGTTCTCGTAGGTACTCTCCGACTGATCTTCCTGCAAAATGTGTTCCTCCGGAATTCCCTGCTCCAGCAGATATGCTTTCATCGAATCACTCTCTGAGATCACCTCGTTCGGGCCTTGCCCTCCCGAGGGAATCAGCACAGGCGCCTTACCTGTTTTCTCGATCTGTTCCCGGTAAAACTTCAAGGCTCTCTCGATGCGCCCGGTCAAAAGCGGGGTCGGCGTCCCGTCCTTTCGTATGCCGCATCCCAGAATAATCAAAGCATCTTTGTCAAACTCCGGCTTGTGGAAGATGACAATCAGATTGGCGATGATCGTCCCGATCAGCATACATTCAAAATAGATATAGAATGCCGCCAGGATGTTATTCACTGTGTTGCGGACCATCACCTGTCCGACAGAACCGCTTACGTAGTAGTTGCTCAGTATGATGACTGCCTCTCCCCCGACCAGCAAAAACGAGAGAATAATCCCCAGGATATTGACAAAGCGCTTACCCTCATGACGGATCAGCTGGATATTCGAGACACACAGCCCGATTGAAAATATCAGAATAAACGGCGCCGTTATAACCATAAAACTGAACGCAGAATCAAGAAGCGTAGACAATAACGAAAGAACTCCCTCCTTTCCCTCAAAAGGCATATCCTTCATCCATCCGAACAACGAGATCTGTCCGAACAGGCCGACCAGGCCAAACAGCGCAAACCCGGCGTAATAGATCGTATTGTAGGAATAAGGGTTATACTGAATCTGCTTGATCAGCGCATTAACCAGAAAAATGATTGCAAGGGCATACGCGATGCATATGGTCGTGACCACAGCCTTCAGATTGACAGGTTCTCTGTTCGCCATTATCACAACAGCAATACAAGTGACAGCTGCCAGCACCGCAACATTCCATATCTTTGGCTTCTTATCCCTCGTGTTAAACTTCAACATTCCTTTAATTCAACTCTTCTTAACCATCTGCGCAGTCAGTGCTATTAAAACTCAACTGTTTCGGGAGCACTTGTAAAGGAACTGAATGTCGCAATGGCATCTTTAAAATAAAACACCTCGGTATTGCCGTCATCCGCTTTGTACATCTGCTGCAGCTCAGGATAAGCGTCAAGCATCGACTGCTTTGCCTCCAAACGCTCATCTTCGACCAGTGTTCCGGCTACGCGCAGCCACTGTCCGTCCTTGAAAGCACAGATCTCAACCTTCGGATTCGCATGGATCTGCTTTGATACATCCTTTACCTTTCCGGTCTGAATATAAAGCTTATTTTCAAATACATGGGCGGTACCGAATGGCCTGACGCGGGGCTGATCCCCGTCCGCTGTCGCCAGATAATATGTCTCCGCATCTTTTAAAAACTGTTCTACTCTCTTCATTTGGATATCTCCTTTCTGTTTCTTGATCTATTTCATATCTATTTTACACGATTACCATCTCATGTAAAACAATTTTCTTCATTTACGAATACGATTTCGCTTGACAAACAACAGGACCGATAGTACGCTTAATTTGCAGTTAAAAAAGCCTTTAGGAGGTAAGATATATGTGGAACAGAAAAGACCTTAAAGCACGTGGAAAAGAATCCTTTAAATGGAATTACTGGAAATCCGTTCTGGTCGCTTTGATCCTGTCTGTTGCAGTCGGCGGCGCCTCAGGTGCCTTCTCCGGCGGTATCAGCGGCAGTATCAGCGGCATCGCTTCCGGCCTTAGCGGCAGCTCGCAGCAGACCCAGAATGTACCGTCATTTGACACAGAAGACCCGTTCTCGGATGATCTTTTTGATGACGGAGGCGTATACGATACATATGATTACAATGATGACCTGGATGATATTCTGGGGGAAGCGGGCATCACCAGAGAGGAAGCTCTCGCAGTGATTATCTTGATAGTCGCTATCATCGTTGTTATTTCGATCATTGCGACAGTTGCCCATGTTTTCCTTTTTGCACCGCTTGAAGTCGGCTGCCGCCGGTTCTATTTTAAGAACCTGAAAGAAAAAGCCGAACTCAAAGAGCTGCCCTTCGGATATGACAATGCCTATTTGAGCAACGTCGGCACTCTTTTCCTGAGGAGCCTCTTCGTTGCCCTGTGGTCACTGCTTTTCATCATCCCGGGAATCATCAAGTCTTATGAGTACAGAATGATCCCGTACATTCTTGCAGAGAACCCGGGCATCACAAGAAAAGAAGCCTTCGCTCACAGCAAGATGCTCATGAAAGACAATAAATGGAATGCTTTCGTACTGGATCTTTCCTTTATCGGATGGTTTATCCTGTCAGGATTTACATGCGGACTTCTGGCTATCTTCTATGTTGGCCCGTACTACAATGCCACATGCGCAGCTCTGTATGATGTACTTGAGCATGGCAACCGCATGGCAGGCATGGACCAGCCGCCGGTCGATCCGACTTCCATGTTTACAGGAATGCCTCCACAGCAAATGTAAGACATAAAACAACTGATACGAAAAAGGCTGCCGCTTTTTTGCGACAGCCTTTTTCATTTATCTCAGTTTTCTTTAATAACTCCAATCAGACGGTATCTCACATTTCTCAATATGAAACCCCTGCTCATCCAGCTCGGCCAGAGCCAGCGTGATCGGGCGGTACACACACGGGCCGCAGCTCCCGGGATTGATCCAGATGGTATCCCCTTTTTTATCGAGCGCATAGCGGTGGGTATGTCCGTACACGATCAGGTCGTACTGTGACCAGTCTTCCGTAATCCCTTCCTTGATATGGGTGATCATGATCTTTTTCCCCTCCAGCTCGAAGATGTTCTTCCAGGGAAGGATATTCATCAGAGACCAGTCGTTATTGCCCCGGGCAGCATAGACAGGTGCAATCTCCTCAAGCTCCTGCAGAATGTACAACTCGCAGACATCTCCCGCGTGGAAGATAGCATCGCAACCCCGCAGCAATTCTTTGACCTCCTCCCGGAGCAGACCGTGTGTATCCGATATAATTCCTATTCTCATTTCTCACATGCTTTCTTGTATAAAGTGTCCAGTTCCTTAATGATCATATCCTGCGCATAGTGCGTCCGCGCGTAAGAGGCTATCTCTTCCCGCCAATCATCCATGTCCGTCTTCTCTTCTCTCTTGAGTGTGGAGATGATGGTCTCCGCCAGATCCTGCGCGTTCTCCGGCTCAACGAGCGCGCCGACACTGTCATTGACAAAATCGGGAAGGCCTCCCCGATTCGTAGCGATTACCGGAATACCACAGGCCATCGCCTCGATCGCCACCAGTCCGAATGGCTCACGGCGCGAGGGCACCAGAGAGACATCCGCTATATTGTACAGACGGCGCAGCGCCTGCTGATTGACATTACCCAGGAACCGCACGCTCTTCAGCGCCAGATTCTTTGCTTGTGCGTGGAGTTTATCGCGCTCATCGCCGTCCCCAACGATCAGCGTCAGGGTTGCGGGCTCCTGATCCTCATAGATCTTCGCCGCATCGAGCAGAATGTCGACACCCTTAAAATTCGCGAGCTTACCGGCAAACGAGACGATCTTTTTTCCCGCATACTCCTCCGGAGAAACGCCGTAGTCCCCCAACACTTCTTCACGGGTCAAGTCCTCAGGATAGAAGACGCCGGGGTCATAGCCGTTGCGCATCATGACGACCTTATCCTTGTCGTTCGGGAACCGCTCGTTCAGAAGCTCACAATTGTCCTTTGAGATCGAAATCACATACTTGCAGGCTTCCATCACGCGCTCGGCATAAGACCTGAGCTCCGGCCATTTGTCGTAGCCCATCAGATCAGTACCGTGAGCCGTGAGAACAATCGGAATGCCGGTATGCACCGCAAGCGCCGGGAGAATCCACACGTGCTGTCCGTGAATGATATCGGGCTTATTCTCCGCTACTTCCTCATCGATCGCTTTGGTAAAAGCATGCGTGTACTGCTTCATCTGCGCTTCGGTGAGGTCCGCAAATGTTGTGATGCTGCGCGGGTGCGAGGTAAAGCACGGGAAGTTAAACGGAAGCGCATCTTCAATCGTCTTGCCTTCCGCCTCTGACCAGTCATCCGTCAGCTGATCTCCGGGTGTAAAGAACACCGGGCGCAGCCGGATGCCCGGCACCCGCTCATACTCTGTCGTGTTTTCCGGCAGGATGACGCACACCTCATGACCCAGCGCAGCCAAATGGACCGCCAGGTTTTTCGTGTAAGTACCACTTCCGGAGCCGGCAAGCGGAAAATGGTTGATCATTAATACTTTCATAGTATTTTCACCTCTCTGACATATTGTAACATGGGAACACGTTTAACGTTCATAAATTTTCGTTAAAAACATCTTTTATATCAGGGGATAACCGTGCTATAATGCGTGCAAAACGTAATTATAAAAAAAGGAGGACTCTATACTATGAGATTTCCAAAAGCATACGCCGGTGTGAAAAAGATTTTCACATCTGAGATTCTGTCACTGATCAGTACAATTCTTCTGGTCGTTGTTGCTGCTGTCGCCGCAGTCAATGAGTCAGGTGAATTGTCGAGTGGTAAAGACGGAGCTATTGCAGTCATAGCCATTGTTGGTCTGATTGCTCTCGTTCTCGGTCTTATCGCAACAATCTTACAGCTGGTCGGCTTACACTCAGCTTCCAAAAACGAGCATGCATTTAAGACAGCCTTCTTCTTTGCACTCATCATGCTGATTATCACAGCAGTCGGAGGCGCTGTAGCCACCAGAAACGAGGATTCCATCATCAGCGATATTCCAAGCCTTCTGAACATCTTCGTCTTCCTCTTCACAGTGAGCGGTATCAGCAATCTGGCAAGAAAGCTGGGTCGCGAAGATATGGCGAGCTTCGGAACCAAAATCCTGGGCCTGCAGATCATCCTGTCTATTCTTTCATTCGTTCTTCAGGTTTTCAAGACGGGATCTATGGAGAATGTCTTGAGCGTTGTTGCCATTCTTCTGACAGCGATCGTTTATATCATCTATCTGATCTACCTGGCAAAAGCCAAGAAGATGCTTCAGGCGTAAGAACTGGATCAAAACAAAGGTTTTACAAAAGGCTGCCGCACCTGTGCGACAGCCTTTTTCATTGGCTGAATTTCTCTGATTATGACGGTTTTTTCTTGTTGAGCCTTTCCGTCATACTTTTTGCGCCCCCGAGGCGGGTTTCTATGACGGAAGTGCGTCCTGCGGCGTTTCCGTCATACTTTTTGTGTCTCTTGAGCCGAGTTTCTATGACGGAATTGCGTTCTGCAGCGTTTCCGTCATACTTTCTGTGCATGCGGTGCCGAGTTTCTATGACGGATTTACGTCATACAGCATTTTCGTCATACTTCCTGTGCACGCAACGCCGAGTTTCTATGACGGAAGTGCGTCCTGCAGCGTTTCCGTCATACTTTTTGTGCATGCGGCACTGAGTTTCTATGACGGAATTGCGTTCTGCGGTGTTTCCGTCATACTTTCTGTGTCTTCCGTGCTGAATTCTTATGATGAAATTGCAATCTAAAGCGTTTCCGTCACAGATTCACTGCGCCGGGCGGATGCACGAAAAAGCAAACCCCACGGAGGGGTTTGCTTGGATAGGGTTTGTTTGTCATTTGCTTTCCCGGATCAGGTTTGCGTACCAGAATGCGCTGTCCTTCAG
>JAFWDW010000100.1 GCA_017515965.1 Lachnospiraceae bacterium | reverse complement strand
TATCTGCTTGCAGCAACCATTAAGCAATAATCGAATGCTGCAATCATGATGAATATCAGAATGAATACCTTGATCATTCTTCTTTTCTCTCGACTGACGGAATACATCTATTTTCAAACTTCTTATAAGCGTCAAAATACCATTCATGTTTATCTCCGTTATAAGTCAATTCATAATACATTCCATCATAGAGACTGCTTGAAATAAGGAATTTCCAGTTCTGCAATGCCGTGCATTTCCATACTGTATATACATCAAATTCCGGTGTAGCATCTGACCTGTCAAAATGCTCTTTTATATATGCTCTAACAATTTCAAGTGCTTTATTTTCCATTTTCTTCTTTCCTCCTAATCGCAAATGCAACGTAACCTTCTTTCAGCCCCCAGCCGCTAAGGACGTAAGTGATTTCGAACTCCACATCATTGATCTGGTGGTAGAACTCAATCCCAACCGCCGTCACTACGCTGAATTTCACCGTGTCGCCCTTCTGATAACCTCGGTCATTGAGCCTGACCTCAAATGTCTTGTCGCCATTTAATATGGCATCCGCAAAATCTTCACGAAGTTTAATTGTGTGTATCATTCTTCTTTCCACTCCGCTCCGATCAATTGATAGATCTTCCTTTTGAATGCGTTTATTTCATCATCGACATATGGTTTCATGTCAATCGGTTTACCGAACCATTTTTCTTTGAATGCTTTCCTTTTTTCGATATAGGAATCTCTCCCAGTGTCACCTGACAGATACCATTCTTCAGCATGCAAATAGTCCGCCAAATCTTTCAGAAGGCTCTTGATCACAAGATCCTCCTCCATGTCTGCTATTTCTCTCACTTTGAAACATGCATAATCCATTGATCCGCCGCTCATTCTTCTTTCCTTTCGCTTTCTTTCCATATCCGCTTTACTGTTTCACTGCTCAGCTCGTAGAATCCGTCTACGTTGTACCTTAGGTATCTGACGTAAGCAGACTCGTCACCTTTGTCCGGATCATATGGATTCACCTTCAGTGCTTCACCTAGCGTCATTCTTCTTTTCTCTTACCTTCGATGCATGAAAAATATCCATCGGTATCAATTCCGAGATGCGGGCAATGATGCCACTCTCGTTCGTCAATGTCTTTAAACATGCCGTCGTTCCTGGCCCAATGCTTGCAGTCTTTGCATCTGATCAGTTCCCTAACGATCTGAATAGGCCCGGTTGATTTGGCATCAAGATTCCATTCGCATTTAATAATGTACTCAGGCATTGTCTTTTCTCTCTGCATACGGGCATTTCATCTCATATGGTTTCCATGGCTGAATATCGATGCTTATGTTCTCTGGTGTCATTTCGATATGTACTTCGATTTGGTCTTTAACCACTCTGTCTATCAGCGTATTGATGCTTTCGTCACTTATCTCTGTCATTCTTCTTTCCTCTCAAAACTTCACCAAGTATGGCTCTGGCAATGGCATCCATGCGATGACTGCATAATCAACACGGAAACCACTCATAGTAGGTTCGCCAAATCTTCGCTTGTCATTGTCGTACCATTCAGAATAACTTCTATCTCCATCAGAAACATTAAATAATCCGTTATTCTTTATGCATTCGTCATGGTTTGGCAACCTCTCACTGCATGGAGTCCACTGTGGTTCAATTTCCAATGTCGGTGTGGCTTCTACGTCTGTCTTTGTGATATATGGCACATGCAGCGGATTATTAATCGTGCTGCGAATCAATTCCTCAGCGTCTATCGGTCTCATGTTCTCTTCTCCAGTCCTCAATTACTGCTTCGAATATCCAAGCAAAGCCATCATTGTTATGCTCATTACGCTTACAAATCAACCAATCAATCGGCACTGCATCCACGGTCGGTTGTTCTGAAATGTACCATATGCAGTTCTGCTTGCAGTCTTTCTCCCACTGCATATCATCTCTTTCCTTTCCGACAATATTCATATCATCGAGCGCACTTGCACATAGTTCCACATCATATTCAAGGTCTTGTGCCAGCGCATCCGCATCAATCAGTCTCATTGTCCACCATCCTACATCCGCAGTTGGGGCAATAGTTTCCGTCTCTGCCTTTGCCGACATTGAATACCATTCTGCATTCTGAACACCTCAACATTCTCGTATCGTCTGTTTCCCATTCGACAATCCAATGTCCATGTTTAACAGGCACAGCATCAACTGTTGGTACATTGCTCAAGATCTCCTTCATCCACGTGACAAAGAGTCCGTCACCATCGCTCATGCGTGGTGTGTAGAAAACGATTTTGTCAGCGTCTATCAGCCGAGTCATTCTTCTTTCCTTTCTGTTGCCATAATAACCACTTCAAACGTATCGCAACAATCGTCATAACCTGCAACTATCAGACCGTATTTTTCTATGGCTTCCTGTATGGCGTTCAATACGTCTGCTCTTTCTTCGGCTGTCATTGTTTCACCTCCGTCCATCTGATCCGTTGACCGCAGTGTGGGCAGTACTCATAATCTTCGCCGTCCAGTTCATAGGTCCAGCCACAGTACGGGCAGGCCCAAGAGTCATATACCGGCTGTCCGTCAGCATATCCGTCGCCCCAGACATCCGGAGTCATAGGTACCTGCTTCTTCAGCGCCTGGAGCGCCAGCTCGATCGCCGGATCCCAGCAGTCATCACACTGAGCAGTCAGGAATTCCTTCCGCTTCTCCAGCTCAGCGATTGCTTCTTCAACTGTGATTTCCATAGCGACTAATTTTTCGGTGTTTACGTACTCTTTCATTCTTCCTCCTTCTCATAATTTCTCTCCTGGCGGAACAACTCTGACAGTTCCCCTAATCACAGTTCCACAACGTAGTGGGTCATCTTGAACTTTAATCTCCATCAACTGGCTCAAACCATCTGCTATCTTTCTTGTAAGTTCTGATGAGACCATTCTTGTCAAACCTTCTTTCGGAACATGTTCACTTATGTAATAGTCAATGAAGGCTTCGGCACGAAGGGGCACGACTTTTGAATGTTCCATTTGCACCACGATATTCGGAACGTCTTCTTTAAAAACCGCTCCGCAGTACTCACAGCGCATCGTCAAGCGGTTTATCGGTGCTCCGCAGTTTGGACAGGTGAGTATGTCCTTCTTCAAGTTATTCATTCTTCTTCTCCGATCAGGATCTTTGTTACCTCAGCGTCCGGGATCTTCATCTCCTCAGCAATCCGATACACCGACCAGCCGGCTTCCCTGAGCGCGAATATTTTCCCGCGGTCGATCCGTCGTTCAGAGATCTTGCCAAACTTCCTCTGGATGATGCCCCGAATATAGCCCGGATCGATAGATCCGACAGCTCTCGTGATGTAGTCAATGCTGTAGCCTTCACGCCACAGCCGGAAGATCAGATCATGGTCGAGTCTAGTCTTGTTCATTGTAATCATCGTCCTCCCAATCAATCATCCTGCCGAACTGATGGCGCTTAATCCATTTCTTCCTACGGCGGAATGCAAGCTGGATGTCCTTGCACTCGGCGCTTGTCTCACATTTAACCATAGCCTCGAACACATCATCACGAATGTTATTCAGCTGCGTCATAGTCTTGCACCCGTTAATCTTTGCTATTATCTCCGTCATTGTTTGCCTCCAGCTCTTTGATCACATTGAGCACTGTCTGATCGGAGCATCCGACTTCGCCGGCGATCTCACGAGTACTCCATCCCGCACGATGCAGCGCTCCGATCTTTCCCCTGTCGATTGCCGGTTTGCCTGGTTTCTTCGGTTTCGGTTTCTGTTCTGGATCTTCGTCCTTTTTTCCCTGAGCTGTGACCAGCGCAAACCCTTTGACAGCGATCAGCTGCTCGACACTGAGCAGTGTGTCTGCATTAATCGGTACCAGCATACAGACCTGATTCGATCCCTCCGCGATGCGCTTTAGCGCACTGGTGAAATCAATCTCTTTAATCATCTAATTCCTCCTCGATTCCATCACGGAACCGTTCGCTGTTTGTTATTGCTTTCATAACCCCGAAGCGGACTGACTGTTCACATACCGCCAGCATTTTCTCGTAAACATCCGGAGTCACTCGTTCTTCGATCCATGCCATTGTGCCGTACACTGCGTCACGAGTCCGAGCCATCTCTCTCGAAAGAAATTCACCTTTAGACATGGTTATTTCCCCCTTGGAAATTTAGCAGCTATATTTGCTGGTACGATCTTCAAACTCTTCAGTAACTCCCAAACCTGAAGCGGATCGTTATTCGTCCGGTCACCCGGATCAATGGCAAGATCACCGTCTTCGGCTGAACCTTTAGTCAGTCTGTACGGGAAAGCCGGATACACACGTCCGTAAACATATCTGGCTGGTTTTCTTGGATCTGTCTCAAGATTCACATAGCAGTCATGAATCGGTACGTCTGTATAGGCCTTAGAGATTCCGTATGGCAGGCTGTAATCGTCAGCCATTATCATCACTTCCGATCCTCTTGACCGTATTGCCGGCTATGGCTGTGATCGGTTTCGATGCGATTACTTTTTTGATTTCCTGTGCTTGCACATCTTTGTATGCTGCCACGAATCTCGGCTTTTCGAATTGCTTGATATCTGACGATTTGACGTGGAATGCCCAGTCGATCAAATCGGTCGGAGTGCAGATCTTCCGAACAAGATCCGGAAGACCTCTCCATGCTCTCTCAGCGTCGCTGTAGTCAGTTTCCGACCAGAGGCTCATGTAAGCGCCTCTGACCTCTTCCCAGGCTTCCTCGCCTGCCATGATCTGGATGTTCTGCGCATACATCAGGCTTATCAGATCGCCAGGCTTAGGCGGATAACTGCTCGCTCTGATGTATTCATAAAGCGCCTTGCTGACCATTTCGTAAGGTTCTGGGAGTGCTGCCTGCCATACTCCGATCGTAACATCATCAGTCCCAGTTGATCTTGGAAAAACCGAATTGATCATCTTCAGAATCTTCGCTGTCTCTTCTTTGTTCATTTTTGAAATGTTCCTCCATGAGAATGTCGTCTATATCTCTCTTTCTCGGAGTCTCGATCTGATTCAGGTACTTTTCAAACTTTCCCGAAAACAGCGTCTCCGGATTGAGATATTTCATCATGTCCGTACCGATCCATTCCCTGGTCTTTTTGTCGATCACTGACTTACAGTCTTCGACTGTGAATCCCTCAGACAGTCGCGCATGAATGTGCTTTCGGCTTGTCTTTGAGTATTTGTATTTTTGACCAGTGACCAGATTCAGATAATCAATCACAGAATCGGTTTCGGAGTAATCCTCCGGGGTTTCCCCGGATATATATTGTTCCTTTGTTTCTTTGTTAATTTGTTTATTTGTTCTATTGTGTACCACTGATGTTCCGCCAGTTGTACCATCAGTTGTACCAAGTGTTGTACCATCAGTTGTACCAGCGATGTTTCGCAGACCGTTTGCAAAATCTTGATAAACCTCATAATTAAGCACTTTTATGAGTGTGTACCGTTGTTTCGGTCGGAGTTCTATCTGATGTTCGGCTTCCAGTTTCTTCAGCATGCGGTATATCTGGCTGCGTGATGTTCCGCATTCTGCAGCCAGATTACCTATGGAAGTGATCATCTCTCCCCTTCCGACATGCTCACCAAAGCGCCACGCTGCTTCTTTCCAGTTGGCTTTAATGAGTAAATGAAGCCAGAATCCTGTGAGCGTCAGATTATCCCAATACCTCCAGTCCTCGATTTTGCGGTCGATTATCACGAATCCTCTGTCGCTCATGATTAACCTCAGAACGGCAGATCGTCTGGATTGATACCGGCATCAATTCCTGTATCAAATCCGTCTATCAGATCTATTGGATCAGCTGCTGCTACAGCTTTGCTGATGTCATCCCTACTGATGGATGTACCGCCAGATGGATAGTCAGATCTTGATGATCCGGAACTCTTTTTCGTGCTGATCAGGCTCAGCCGGTCAGCCAGGACTTCCGTCACATAGACCTTCTTTCCATCACGGTCATCATAGTTCCGCGTTTGGATCTTGCCCTCCAGCTCGACCATGTCTCCCTTTTTGCCGTACCCGGTCAGATAGTCAGCTGACTGTCTCCAGGCAACGCACTGGATGAAATCAGCTGTCTGCTGAACCTGAGCATTTTTAGAGACGTGCCGGTCAACTGCTAATGTGAATGAGCACACTGTCAGTCCCGTCTGCGTTTGCTTGGCTTCCGGATCTTTCGTCAGCCTTCCTACTAATGCGACGCTGTTCATGGTTTCCATACCTCAATCCGGACTTCCATCCTTGGTTTGTCTGAATACATCTTTGCAATGTGTTCATCCACAACCTGAGCATCGTCATGCCAGACGATACCGTTCAGTGCATCCTTCAGTTTGCTGATATTATCAGAATCTGGTTTTTTAGTCGGTCGGATATAACCGGAGATCGCCAGCTTCTGCTTTTTTGCTGACCATGATGCCGGGATTCCGAAATATGCCAGCATCTCGATCTTTAACGGGATGCCTTTAACGAATGGATCAAAATTCGGATATTCATTCCGGAATGCGATCTTGACCAGATTCTCATAGCGCGCTGTTTTATCCGGCGTGTAGGCGCGCGGATATCCGGAAGCGGTCGAGAACTTTGGCCTTCCTTTTCCGACCGGCTCGCCAGGTACCACGAATTTCAGAACGATCGGTGATTCTCCTCCAAACAGGTCAGTCATCTTCGACCTCTCCTGTCTCTTCGTTGAAAAGACTTGTCTGTCCTTCCGGTATTTTTGCTTCTTCCGGTTTTCTTTCATATGGAGCTGGCTTAGGTGTCACCTTCCATCCGACATACAGCTGCGTGTCAATTCTTGAAAGCTCAATATCGATCGTGATCTTTCTCTTTGCATTCTTGTCTTTATAGCGGCTCATTGTGTCAGTGATCATGTCAGTGATCGCGTGATTGATTAAGATCCTCAGCTCATCACCGTTGATGCTGAGAAGATCATCGATTTTTATCCCTAGATCTGTATAAGCTGCCATGTCTCACCTCAGAACAGACTGTCACCGGCATCCTGCTGGATAACCGGAGCAGCTGCAGTTTCCTGGACTGATTCACCTGTCTCGGCATCGATCACCGGCATCACTGGAGTGATGTTCTGTTCCGGCTCAACTGTACCCTGTTCCTCAGCTGTATACATGCCTCCGAGTGCCGTAGGGAAAGCTTCTCTCAAAGCCTGCACCTGAGCTACCTTGCGGATCATGGTCGCGGGTTTTGTTTTCCACTGACTGTTTACGCTGCCATCCTTAGTCTTTCCGACATATTCATCAAAAGAAACTTCGATCCTTGTGGAATGCTTTCTGTCTTTTCTGAATACCTCAGCCCATCCTCCGACCACTGTTTCAGCCGGTTCTCTCATCATGCCGGTACGATATTCATAGTCGCCATTTTCAAGTTTTACGACGATTCCGGATTCCATGCCGTCATACTCCGGATGTGATTCTGCTCTTTTCATGAATGCTTCTTTGCCGATGACCAGAGTCGCTGCAGTATTACCGTATTTGATCAGATACGCTTCCTTCGTCCAGGGATTCAACTGCTGATATTTGCAAAGATTGATAAACATTGCCAGTTCCTGATCTGTGACTCTTTCCGGATCTCCGGATACCAGATACGCCTTAACCATTCCAGGCGTCAGTTTGATTTCGGCACCGTTGGCCATGTATGTAACGATGTTGTTCTGTTTCTGAGCAGGCTGTGCTTTTCTGCTGATATTATTTGATACTGCCATGTTGTCCTCCTTTAATCGCAATATGGTCTGCAGATCGTGAATTCCCATGTATTAGGAACATCGGTTCTGCGAATTGTGTAATAGCCATCGAAGTAATAGCATGGATCGTTTCCTCTAGGTCCATCGAATTTGGCGTTATGTCGCCATTCTGCTTCGATTGGAAGTGTACGCTTGCTGTTGAGATTATCGAATGCCCACTGAACGACCTGTTCCTTAGTAAGAGCTTCTGAACCTGTATCGATCAGCCATACGTAGAAACTGTCGCCGTAGCGCTTATACTGCCCGTTGTGCATCTTTGTTGCCTGAATCACTTCTGGATCCTCCTCTCATAGGAGCTTTTTGTTTCCTGATTGACCGTGATCCGGATGCCGTTCTCTTTCAGAAATCTGTCGAGTGCGATCATCTGATCGCGTGTAAGTTCGACATGGAAGTCACGAACATAGATCGTCTCCGTCTCGAACTGTTCAGCTGTCAGCTCCGGAACGGCTTCCTGTGGCGCGTTCTGAGCCTCCTGGAGGCGTTTCTTCTGTTCCGCGAGTTCTGCTTCACGGATTGCCTGCTGTTCTTTCAGCCTTGCCTCCAGCTCAGCCTGACGTGCTTCCTGTTCGACTTTGCGATCCCATGCGTCACGGGTTCCCTTATAGTCCAGTGTTCTGAGATACTCTTTGATCATCCACTGCATTTTTGCGTTGTCGCTTATGGTATCGACAGCGATCATATGCAGCTCATCACGCACTTTAGCTGCTATGTCTGTCAGTGCCTGCTGCCACTGTTTAGTGCTGACTGACTTGTTCAGCCACTTCTGATCGAAGATCTGCTCGAACGGGATCAGTTCCTTATCGGGTTTGATATCAAACCAGAACCGCTCCATTTCCTTCCGTTTGGCTTCCTTCTCAGCCTCTTCGAACGCTTTGACCTGAGCGTCGATCTCGCTGGACACTTCGTCGACCTTTCCGATCAGTTGCTTAACCTGATCTGCAAACTCGTCATACGGTGCACAGAATTCTTTCTTCAGCTGGATCTTGCGATCATTCACGGCTTTCTTAAATCCGTTCAATGCTGCTCTGTCTTTCTTCGCCAGTACGATCTGATCGGCTGAATAAACAACTCCTTTGTACTTTGCCAGGTTGGCATCCAGTGCCTTGTTCAATTCCTCGAAATTCCATTTCAGAAGACCGATCCTCTTTTCGTAGATCTGAATCTCCATTGGTGTTGCTGCATTGTTTTCTGACATTTTTCCCTCCTGTTAAATATGCGGTAATGTGAGCGCCGGCTCTCTCCTGGGAATGACGTATTCATTCCAGAATCTGAGCACACCTTCCTTAACTGTTTTCAGATCTTCCTCAGCCTCCGAGCGCTCAATGTGATAGATCCGGATCTGACTGTATTTCTCGTCATATGTGAGTTCCGCAATCAGATCTACAAAATCAAAGTTTGTGACATTCAGCCCGTGCAGGACCTGAATGTAGTAGTTATCCGGCAGATGATTATCGTGCCATTTCTCTTTCTGCATGGCAGACATCGGGCTGGCTGTCTTGACTTCCAGGATTCCGCATCTGCCTGTTTTTGTTTCCATGAGAAGGCCGTCCGGGCTGTAAAGCAGTTCAGGATGCTCTCGATTGCTGAGCACAACGTTCGGCATATAGTGCACGTCAACGATCCCGAGCTTCTTTGCCTGGTACAGTCTCCTGATCGCGTCTTCCGCAGCCTGTCCGTACTTGACGCGGGCATTGTTCGAAATATCCGGCGCTTTCTTTTTGCCGGTCTTGATCATCCACAGATCGAGATTCGACCTCCATGGATTCATTCCGATCGCAGCGGATGCGTCCGATCCGCCGATCCCACTGACACGGCCTCCAAGCCACTGCTTCCTGGATTTGTAGATGTGAACGGAATAATTAGGATTGTCCGAGAGAAACAGAGTCTTTTTGTAGGCTGTCATGATCTCATCCTCCCAAAACAATCGTTGAACAGTTCGTCCGCTGATGTATCATGCATTAATTCCGCCAGGCTGACACCCTTCTCATATGCTTTGTCACGGATCATTAAGAATGTCGCCAATATCATATCGACCATGCTCTTGTTTTCGGTCTGATCAGCTGTATCCTGCAACGAGATAAGGATCATAGTTGCTTCCGCACACACCAGCTCTGTAGACCCCTCCAGTCTGATTACTGTTCCGTTTTTGTCTTTCTTCGATACGATCATGACCTGTCATCCCTGTCCGGAATTGCCGGTCCTGTCATCGGCTGGCTGAGCAGTTTCCACTGAGACTCAATGTTGCTGTATGTCCAGTTTTTGAGATTAGTAAATTTATGTTCGGTATTGCCTGCATACTCGGACAGACGGGTAAGCAGATCGTCCTGACCGTGCTCACATACAAGGAGATCTCTGGCCATTTCCCGGATGACCTTCTCCTGTGTATTGACGAGCTTATGCAGCCCCTTGATCTGCGCCTTGAGCGTAACGATTGCAACATATCCGCAGGCCAGCAGACAGATCTGCATCAGACCGATTACTGTGATTGTCAGTCTCATAATCTGAACCCCACTACGAACAGAACCGATAAAGCCCAGAAATACAGGCCGATGAGAATAGCGACAGTGTTCCGGATGGTTTCCAGCGCCTTCCGGATCTGTGGTCTTAAATGACGTTTTTTCATGATTTGATCTCCTTAATTTGGTAAAATGAGATCGGTTGATTTAACCGATCGAGTCCCGTTTCCGTCACGTCATGGGACTCTTTCTTTTTCTGTTTCCATTCCGCAAACTCTTTCTGGATCTGCGGATCGCTGAACATCTCGGCTGCGAGTCTTCCGATGCACCCGACAAGATCGTCGAGCATGTCACTGTCGATCTCGTTCATAGACCTTCCAGGATCATGATGTCGACGAGACTTTTGATGTTCTGACCCTCAATGATCACATTGGCCTTATCGACCTCAAAGATCTGAGCGCCTGTGTCCGGCAAAATGATCTCTTTGTCATAGACGAACCGATGCCGGTTGATGTCATAGTGTGACCTGCGGTACATCCGCTGAATCTTGATGAAATGTCGGTCTTTCAGCCACAGCTCGGACATTCGAATTGGTGGCATATTAATGATCGCGATCCATGCCTCGTCAGATCTGAGCCATTCTTCTCTGGCTTTTTTCGTTTTGAATTCCTGCATTGTGCGCCTCAACTTACAAAATCTAACGGTATGCTGCAGAATTCTCCGTCCTCGTCGTATCCGGCAAGAATCACGTTTCCGAAATAAACCTCTCCAAGTATCCGGGCAGATGGCTGCAGTCCCTTCAGACGTCCTTCTTCGTTGCAGATCAGGACAGTATCTTTGCTCAGTGTGACCGTCTCGATGTAACCCCCGACGATCTTCTGCATGGTTTCAAGGGTGTTATCGATCTCGGCCTGTTCCAGGTAATCGGTCTCAGGCCTTGCGATAAACACCGTGATTTTTGATTCTTTCATGTCAGCTCCTTTCTTCTTGTGCCATATTCTGGCACTCTGTCGTCAAAAAAATAATGTCTTCTCGCGGGAGTCCGACCAATCGTGCAAATCGGTCAGCCTCATCCACATAGAATCGAGTCGCACCGCTTTCCTTGTTTCTGTATGTTTTTTCTGACATACCAAGCTTCTGTGCCATATCCGCCTGAGAAATCTTTGCAAGTCGGCGCGCCTGTTCAACTGTAAACGCCATTCAATCACTCCTTTCCTTTGTGCCATTTTGTGGCACATCATTAGTCTATGCTTAACGTTTTTTTAAGTCAATAATAAAATGCCATTTTTTGGCACTAAATTGCTTTTATGTGTTAATTAAATGCTAAAATGAAAACGGGGGAAGAAGAATATGAGTAGCAAGACAAAAAGCAAATACTATATCGACATCGGCAGAATTCTGAAAGAAGAACGGAAAAAAGCAGGATATTCTTTAGACCGCCTTGCTGAGCTGATCGGAGAGTCGAAATCAAAGTCTACATTAAAACGATACGAAGACGGGAAAAGCCGTCCGGACCTCGACACACTGTCCTCGATATGCGCAGAACTTAATATCGACATGAATGACGTCATAAGCCGAGCACAAAAAGAAGCCGGTATGGAAGTAGTAAAGAATGCTGCACTGAGTTCTAATGAGATTCGTCTTATCAATATGTACAGGAGAATACCGAAATACCACCAAAGCAATGCATTCGAAATGATTGCTTTGTATTTTCTGAATGACAACATTGACGCAATCGATGAATTCGGCGGAGATCGATATATCGAATACATTCAGAACTTACCGCTGGATGTTACACCAATCGAGGAGGACTGAGGCATGGAAAAGAAAACCAGTGACCTGATCCCTTGCGTAATTTACGCAAGATACTCGAGCTCCGGACAGCGTGAGGAAAGTATCGAAGGTCAGATCCGGGAGTGCACGGAGTTCGCAGAGAGGAACGGGATGCGCGTCATCCGCTCCTATGCCGATAAAGCTCTGACCGGTCGCACTGATCGAAGACCAGACTTTCAGAAAATGATTACTGATTCAGAAAAGCATCTGTTCGAGGTCGTGATCTGTTGGAAGACAGACAGATTTGCCCGCAACCGCTATGATGCAGCAGTCTACAAGGCTAAGCTTCGGAAAAGCGGAGTAAGGCTCGTCTATGCCAGGGAGGCCGTCCCAGACGGTCCTGAAGGCATCATCCTCGAATCTGTGATGGAAGGCTTCGCCGAGTACTACTCCGCAAATTTGGGCGAGAACGTGAAGCGCGGGAACTATGACAGCGCACTGCAGCACAAAACTCTCGGCAAGCGCGTGTTCGGTTATCGGAAGAGCGCAGACGATACTTTCGAGCCAGATCCGGAGAAGGCTCCGATCGTTCGCGAGATCTTCCAAATGTACAAGACCGGCTCCCGTATGAAGGACATCGTTGATGCTATGAACAGTCGAAACATAAAGACAGCCATCGGAGGGCCATTTAACGAGAGCAGCGTCAGCAAGATCCTGCGCAATGAGAAGTATGTCGGAACGTATATCTGGGGAGACATCCACGACGAGGATGCGATCCCGCCGATCGTCGACAAGGAAACCTTCCAGGCAGTGCAGCGCAGACTTGCCGGATCTAAGAAGCGCAGACGTGAAGCGGATCTCGACAGACCGTCCTTCCTGTTGACCGGGAAATGTTTCTGCGGGCATTGTGGGGCTGCGATGGTGGGAGATTCCGCAAAAGGCAAGACTGGCATCCAGTACTGGTACTACACGTGCCAGGGAAAGAAAAAAAGAGCCTGCGACAAGCGCAGGGAACCTAAGCAGGACTTGGAGGACTTTGTGGTGCATCAGCTTGTCCAGATCCTGCACTCGGATGAGGATTTTCTGCAGACACTCTCGCAGAAGGTCGCAGACAGCCTTGTCGACGGAACCTATCAGGCAGAACTGGATGAGCTGCAGAAACGGCAGGCAGATGTGCAGCGCAAGATACAGAACGCTCTGGATCTGCTTTTAGACAATCCATCCAAGGCGCTGCAGGCACGTCTGCAGGCATTGGAACAGGAAGACGAAGATCTGACCGCCCAGATCGAAGACAAGGCCCTGAGCGCTCCGCCTGCGCTCACAGCAGACCATATCTTGTTTATGCTGACCCGCCTGTCGGATGGTATGGAATCAGATCCGGAATACCGCCGGAGGATCGTCGACATCTTCCTTAACTCCGTCTATGTATTCGACGATGGTCGGATAGTGCTGCACTTGAATTTCATACAGAACTCTGAGACGGTATCGCTTGAATTTACGAAAGAGTTCGAACAGACTGGCTCTATGCCAGCCTATAAGGTCTCTATCCGAAAAGGAATCCTGTCCATTGCTGTGACGCGATTTTAGGCCGATAGAGGCTTTTTTGTTTTCTGTGGTATATTCTCCGTCTTTCCTTCTGATCGCTCAAACAGGCCGGTGACGCTTTGCGACGCAGGCAAAATAAAAAGCCCGGGCAAATCTACCCGGGCATTTCATTCTTTGTTGTCTTCTTTCGCTTTGTTCTGCAGTACCTCGACCGCATTCGTTATGGCTGCCGGCATTGGCACTCCCATCAATCCTGCGTTCTCTACGATGGACAGGAGCTCGTTTGCCGCGAAGCCGATCACGGCAGCGTCTCGCACGAAGTTCGTTCCGATCAGCATGTCGATCCGTGTCGCAACCAGCACGATCAGCAGGGTGACACCCTTCCGGACAAGACCTTTCCATCCTGCCCTTGACTCCAGTTTTCCGTCCTCTGTCTTCTTGGAAGCACCGAATACACCGGCGACCAGAATACCCATGATATAATCGACCGACATCATTATTACCAGTGTTGTCATGCCCTGCGTCCAGCCTCCATATAGTTCGGCTATCGCAGAGCCGATTATTCCAATCCCGCCGAGGATCTCTCCTTTTGTCAAGTTTTCCCACTGAATCATAACAGTGCCTCCTTTGCTTTCTGAATTTTGTCTTCCAGTTCCCGGATCTTGGCCCTCAATGCCAGGATCATCTGATCTTCCGGATCTAACTCCTGTTCCGGAATATCATCGTCTTTGTCGCAATAGAAAACGAGCGCGTCAGCGATCCTCCGCCGTTCACTCGTTGCGTAGTAAACATCATAGCCATTCTGCAGGCAGCTGCTCCCGCCGGAGTCCATGAACATCACATCCTGCAGATTCGGGATGCTGGCAAGCGCCCAGTTCCTGCACTGGGTAGGACTCAGCGAGCCGGTGCACACCGCGAATATGTATAGATCGGACGTCCGGATCAGCATGCTCTGTGTGTTCGGGTACACCTTAGATCCTGCAGCATTCGGACTCTGGTAGTTGACTATGGCTCCGCGTCTGTAGTTGATGAGTGCCGGACTGCAGGCCATGGTGACCTGCCCTTTGGCATATGGCCACTGCACATCCAGCCCGACATCGGTATCTCCGTCTGTCTTGATCGTAAACCAGTAGTATGCATTCTGCATCGGGATCTCCCACTCTTCGCCGAAGCCGACGCGGACTCCCAGATGCTGGCCTGCCTCACTTCCACCCATGATGAAGTAGTTGGCATTCATTTTGCCATAAATCACAATGCTCGGATCGTCGATGTCTCCGATCAGCTGACGGCTCAAGCTGTACGGCTTGCCCTCTTCCTTTGCGGAGACGAGTCCAAGCTTAGTGCCTGTGGGCTGTGGCAAGAGAATGATAGGCTGGTCGTTGTATGTGGTTCTAAGAAGTTTCCCTGGGACAATGTTGAGCATATTCTTAGCCTCCCATGTTTTTAAACGAAAAGCGCCGAGAGCTCGTGACCAGTCCAGATAACTGACGAGGTTGGCTGCTTTGATGCCGGACTGAGATTGACCGAAGGACTGACTTCCGGTCCATGCCATGGCTACATGGCTCTTCGGAGTGAGTGAGTAGTCCTTGCCCCAGATGATCCAGTCGCCGACTATGATCTGATCCGCCGGTATTGCGTCGAAGTACTGCAGGATGCCTGACTTGTGTCTGAGCTTCCAAGTGTCTTCCACGTATCCGGTCAGACTGCAGTGGATGACACTGAGCGGGACACCGTTAGATCTGCAGCACTCAGCCCACAGATCCCAGCACTGGAAGCCGTAGGAGCCGTCGACGTCAAAAGCCCTGCCGACCGTCCTGTTGTAAAACTCCTGTGGATTTGCGTCCATCCGGTCACCTCCGATCTACGATAAAAGGACAGCCATGATCTGACTGTCCTTTGCTGATTTTGTTTGCAAGTTTACTCGAAACTGCTCGAAACTGCTCGAAACCGTTACAGACTTAAAGTTCCCTTTTATGCTGTCTTGTTGTTCCAGACTTTGCGCTCAAGTTTACCGCCCTCAAGCGTACCCCATTCAACAGCATCGAACTCGTTGCCTGCTTCATTGGTGGATGCGGATGCACAGAACAGGTAGAACTGTCTTTCCATTTCCTGTTTCGTGCCCTTCTTTGTGACAGGTGTGATAACTCCGTCTTTGATTGACCATCTGATTGCATAATAAGTCATTTTTCTTTCTCCTTTACTGTTCAATGGTGGGTTCGCTTGTGTCTGCGACCAGTTCAAATCTGTCTCTTTCTTTGTCATCAATGACCACTTCGGAGTAATCCTTTTCAGTCACTGAATCGTGAACTGTGTAGCCTTCGGGTGCTTTCAGTTTGATTTTCATTCTGTCACCTCTTCCCATGTGTAAGTCGGTGTTCCGCCGCTGACAGTTGCCTTCAGCACGTATGTGCCGTCAGTAGTCGGTGCTTGCGGGATGCGGAAGTGTACAAGGCTCATCTGAGATGCCGTCTGCTGAATCACATAATAACCATCAGCACTTGCCAAGTCAGGGAGATGCTGAAGTTTATCTCTGAGATTCGCACCGTACTTTGTTTCGTGACCGACAGGTACGATTGAGGATGATACGTATTCCTCAGTACCCCAGTCATTCACGATCTGAGGATTTGTGTACGGTTCTGCGGTTTCCTCAGTCGGTGTTGCGAGTTCATAGACAAGATAGCCACTAGGAGTTGTGGCTGTGCTACCGTTCTTTACCAAGATTCTACAACCGCCCGAAGCTCGGACAGTTGATGTTATACCTATCCTATCGTCTGATGCCAGTCCATAGTTAGTTGCCATTGCGAGATATTTTTCACTGATAAATTTCGGTATTTCAGTTCCCGTTGATGTTCCCTTCATATCAGAAATATAATCCGTATACCAACTTTGCCATGTTGACTGATATCGCCATGTCAGACTACCTAAATCCACAATCCCATACTTCCTCTGCACTTTGCCGTCAGATGAGTAAACATCTCCGTCATAGTACAGGTTATTCGATGCATCCAGTTTCGGAATACCCCTCAGCGTCAGTGAAGAATCAAGCGGATAAGAATGCTTTTCGTATGCTTCATATTCTCCGTTGTGCGCACCGCTCCATGACAGGTTGATGCAGATGTCGTTTTTGTAGGTGGTGCCGTAACCCTGCTGACAGACAAAGCGAATATAATACACATTGTTGGGTATGGTCACCGTTTGATTTCTTAGTGCATACTCTGTTGACGGGATTCTGCCGACATAATTCTTATCGGCATCATACCCCCATGTCCATATTCCGTATGTCGGTGTGCCAATCCAATAATAATATGTTGCCCCTGCAATAACAGGAATATAGTTTTTGCTTCTGATGCGGTCTGTGTTTGGATAATTGTTGCCAGAGTTGCTTATTCCACCTAACTCCCACTCTTCATCCCACTGATTGAAGCCGACCATATCATGGCTCTGAAGTCCGCTGATGGAAAGCAGTTCTCCTGTGTTGTACTCATAGTATGGCTTTGGGAATAACTTCTTGAACCATGCCACTCCTGCCCCTGCTGTCGCCTGTTCAAGGCTGAAAATGTAGTCAGCAATCGTTGAACCAAACATCTGGGTGAGGTCATAACTGCTAAATCTGCAATGCACGTTGTATGTTGTGCCACTGACAAATCCTACTCTTGCACCACCTTGGAACGCGGTGCTGTGATTATTCATGAAGTAAGGCAGATTCTTAGGCGGGAATCCTGCACGTTTCCAAGGGAAACCACTATACCCATCACATAAAATCAAATAAACATGATTAGCAGGAATATCATTTGTGTTAGGCAATACATTGATATCGCAGTTCTCCGTTGCCGTTCCTGTTACATTCAGCCAACCATCCACAACTTCGATCGTCAGTCCTGTGGTATCACCGCCTTGCACAACATAACGTGTGTGCTTTTGTAAAGGCTGATTCCACGCAACCGTGCCGCCTACAATCGTATCATTTTCCCTGTTTCCAATGTTGATACTACCGCCACTGGTTCTAAACTTATACGGCACTTTGTCCTCAGTTGATACAGTAGCCACCAACTGCTCGGCATCGCCTACTGTCATGTCTTGATAGTAGCCGTTGGTTTTTGCATAGGAATCAAGGTCAGTTTTATCCGCTTTATTTATTTCCAGCTGACTTGTCGCTGTCTTTAAGTCTGTAACTTCCCCGCTCAGTTCATCAAATTCAGCCTGGCTGACTTCGCCAGTGTCTCCCTTATCACCTTTGTCGCCTTTGTCTCCCTTATCACCTTTGTCGCCTTTGTCTCCCTTATCACCTTTGTCGCCCTTCGGCCCTGTTTCGCCGGTGTCTCCCTTCGGAATCCCAAGCGTCAGCACTCCGTCCGCATAGGACGCTGTAGCGCTTGATCCTGCCGGAAGTGTGCTTACAGTTACGCTCAGGTTTTCAAGGTTCTCCAGCTGTTCAGCCAGATCGCCCAGAGCCTGGCAAAACTGTTCGTATGTGCCGGTATATCCGCCGCGCTTGGCTGCGCCGTAGGCTGTTACTACACCGGCTGAGTATGTTCTGCTCATGCTACTGTTACCTCCAGTTCTCCTATTGTGGTGTTAACCTCAAACGATACGTCCTGATCGACATTGTCGGTAATCTCGACATACATCTCACCGTCTTCATCGTTTACATCGAAAAAGACATAACCTGCTTCCTGAGCCCCCTGCTCTGCAAGCTGTGCCCAATGTTTTGAATTGTTGTGATAGGTCGGATCAGTTGGGCTAACATCTGTTCCGGATCTTTTTCCAACCGCCCATGCTTCAGCATCTTCGGCAGATGCATCCGCCGCATCCTCGAAGTCCTTAGCGTTCTGCTCAGATGTGTGTGCCTGCTGAGCTGACTCAGCTGCAGCTTCTTCGGAATCCTCCGCATTGAGTTCTGACTGGTGTGCATTAGCAGCACTGTCAGCGGCGCTTTCTGCGTTGGTGTGTGTCTCCTCAGCCAGTTCTGTAAGTGTGTCCAGCCATGTCTCATATACATTCGGCTGTTCGCCAGGATTCATGTCGATTGATCTGGAAACAACGAACTGATAGACAAATGTTTTTGCTCTGTCAGTTCCAGAAGTAAACCTGATCTGCACCTCACCCGGTCCGGCTTTATCTGTGTCAGCGTCTGAGACTGTCCAAACTATCTGCCCATCCTGTCGGGCAATGTTGGCTGCTGGATAACTGGATGCATCACGATGTCGCTTTACATACACCGTGTAACTCCAGTCTGCATATTCCGGTGGGATCGGGAAAGCAATTTGAGTTACTTCATTTTCCCCTTGTTTGCCGATAAATATCGGCTGTCCGCATTTAACGTTAATCATGTGTACCTCAGAGCACTGCATAGAGTGCGTAATAAACATCGTAGGATGTTGATGATGGTTTTATCGTGATGCTGTCTGTCCCGCTTGTGATAGTAATGCCAGCATTCGTGGACGAGGCCAGATACTGACGTTGGAAGCCACCATCCTCAGATCGAGCGATCTGAATCGCGCGGAAGCCCCTGATCGCTCCGGAACTGATCGTGATCTCACGAGTAAAAAGCAGATAAATCTGATAGACAGATACATCCAAAACTGTAGACTCGCCGTTTTCTCCTGAGAGATAACCGCTCTCTACCATCGTCATCCCTGAGGACGTTGATGTATCTGCTCCGGATCTTCCTCCGAAGACCATACCGACATTGTTCATATGACATCTCCCGCCACTGATGTGACCTGTTCCTGGATGTACTGGATACCATCCATAGTGTGGTTGAGCAGATACGACTGGATAACCGTCCCGTCCTCAGCCGTGAATGTGATAGCGTCTCCAGCTTCCAGATACGGCATACCGCGGAGGTTCATCTCCATTGGCGTGAAGTTGACGTATGGAATGTGAGGGACGAACATCTTACGGATCACATACTCCACTATCGAAGTCACATCCTTGTACATTCCGCCGAGATGCTGCACACCTTCTTCGGTGTAGTAGAAGTTCCCCTGGTATCGGTAAAAATAGCAGGGACTCATGTAATCGCCGAGTGCGCTGAGCTTCCTGGTACGGAAGTCTATCGACTCGATGACCTTGTTACCGCTGAGGTCATACACCGATGGATTGTCGCTGATACGGATGGTTCCGCTTTCGACCTGTTCGGTGTATGGATTGGTGAATGTGTACCTTATCGTGCCGATCGGCAGGACGTTGTACTCATCCCACCACACAGCTCCGTCTATATCTGCCGCCGTGATTGAATACGGTGTTGTATTATCAAGGGCTTCCATTGAGATAGTCCCGTCTCTTTCCGAGTGAATGAACGCGCCGTTCAGTTCCGCCCATCCGTCCAGAAGTTCCCGGCATGAATAGGCATTGCCGTATGCATACATCGTCCCGTAGAACCACTTATCCTTAGTTCCGACTCGTCCGCCGTACATGAACACATTGTCAATCTGAAGCGTCGACTTGATCGGGATAATGTGTGTCGTGTCATCTCCCTGGGCGAGCTGGTACTGTTTGATAGATGTGCTGACCTGATAGTCTCCGACTGAGATTCTGTCGATGGCCAACCAGCTGAAGCCGGAAGAATATACATTCGCGGAAGATCCTTTTTGGAAGATCATGCTCGAAGTGTTGCCGAGCGAATAGATCGAGCTGATAGATGAGTCGTCGATCGTGCCGTCAAACATCGGAGCGAATTGGTTGATAATGGCAGGAATAGGTTTATATCCTGTCGCATAGTAGTTATTCGGTGTTGTCCCCGTGAAAGCAATAATTGGAGTGAACATGTATAACATGATCGCCCGGAGCGCTTCCTCGTTTGTCTCAAATACTTTCTTGCCGTTTGCGTCGTATGTCAGGTCGTACCCGTTTGTATCCAGCCAGTCCGCGACGGCCATGCCGACCTCGTCGTTTGTAACTGTACCAGTCTGCTGATATGTGTATTTGTAACCGATATAGTTCGGGAAGCTGATCGGATATCCGTAGGCCTCATCCGGAACATTGTCATCTGCATCTCGCGGTATGAACGTGTACGGTATACCGCTTGAGTCATACAGATTGATTGTGTCGAATGTTCGAGACCCGTGACTCGGTACTGACTCCTGAAGACCTGAAGTGTCGTTCGACGCATACGCAAGCAGCGCATCAATGTAGATCCGGATCTCAGGTGTCGATATTGCCCCCTGCACGAAGTTCGGCAGGCTTTCCAGGTAAGCCAGTAGGGAGTAGCCTGTGACCTTCCTGTGTGTCATGTTCTGATGGTCACGCGGGCATGAGTCTACGATAAACACACCATACGGCACCGTCACAGAGTCATCACCGAGCGTAAACGTCATAGAGCACTCAATGGTCATCCCTACGATGTTCTCCACTCCTACGGTTTCAAATTCGATGACAGACGCCTCTGTACATCCGAATCTGAAGGATTGCTCTTTACAAACACTTTCAGTGAACTGTACGCTCTCGAACACAATTTCATCATTGGTTATGTCACTCCGTTCCCCATTAGGAAAATGAACACGAAAATTTTTTCTTGTGGAATCTGATTTAACAATCTGCTGTTCTGCGCTGGTTAAGTTGATCATATTATCTTTCTTCCACCTTTACGCTGAATTTATCGACGCCATATCCGGCAGACCATAGTTCAAGCACGGCCGGATCAATCTGGATAAATACATTCTTAGACTGTTCGCCGTTTGCGGGTGTGTATAAAGTCACCGGGAAATAACCGTCTACTTTAACCGATGCCAGTGTAGACATGAACGTATCAAAGTCAGCTCTGTGCATGAACCGGACATCAAACTGCCCCGAAGTCTTTGATCTGTAAACTACCCTGTGTGTAATGCCGTTGGCGTCCGTCCAGGACTGATACATATCCTGTGAATTGATTTTGTATGTTCCAAAAACAATAAAGGGAGTGCAGTCAAATGTGCCCACCTTAAACAGACTCATAACCCGCTCCTCCCTGTGCTCTTTGTGTAAATGCCGTTCTGGTCTCTGACCACTTTGAAAATACCAGATGGATTAGGCTGAATAATGATTTGTTCACGCTGACCAGCTGTGTCGATCAATGTATCAAGCCTGCCAGTAATCTGTGAATAATCAGCAACGCCTCCGGCAACATCTGCAATGGCATGTTCGACCCTCCAGGTGTTGTCTGTGATCCCGTCAGCCATCATCTGCATCATATCCGGCATGTAAGTGTGGAAGTCTTTCAGCGGTCCCATCTCAGGCTCGGAGAAGCCGATAAAGTTCTTGATGGTAGTAGCGACTCCGCTGATCGCTCCGCCCACTGTATCCATGCCTTTTCTGATACCTTCAACCATTCCATTGATGATATCACGGCCCCAATCGACAGCTTTGCCCGGTAGATCCTTAATGTACTGGATAGCAGCTTCCCACCCTTCGACGATGGTATCCTTGATGTTCCCCATCGTTGTGGTTACCGCTTCGAGCATATTGCTGAACGCTGTCTTGATGGTCTCCCACAGCTGGGAGGCTTTCTCTTTGATGGTGTCCCAGTTGTTGTAAAGCAAAACGCCTGCAGCCACCACTGCAGCGATGATGGCTATCACTCCGCCTATCGTTCCGATCAGCGTTAGTGTGCCTACGCTCAAGGCAGCAGCTGCTCCCGTGATCATTGAGATTAAACTCAGCACCGGAGAGATTGCTGCTACCAGTGCCAGGATCGTGCCTATAAAGGCCAGCGTGGAACCGTCCAGAGATCCGAGCCATGTGAACAGCTTCGACACCCATTCAACCAGCTTCTCTATTGCAGGGATCAGTTCTGTTGCCAGACTGGCTCCAGCTTCCAGGAAGGCCTGCTGTGTTGTACCTTTTAAGTGGTCGATCGCGTCATTGAACTGGTTTGCACCGTCCAGTGCATCCTGTGACAGGATCAGACCGGCATTTTCGGCTTCCTGTCCAAGAGTCTTGAGTGCTTCGCCTCCGTCGTCAATTACTCCCGCGAGGTCTGCTGCAGATTTGCCAAACACTTCCTGAGCAAGCACATCTCGCTCCGTCTCGTTCGTTACTTCCGACAGTGCCTGCAGTGTGTCATACCAAACATCCTTAGAGTCTCTGAGTTCGCCATGCACGTCATGTATGACTACGCCAAGCTTGTCGAAGACATCTGATCCGGCGCCCATCTGCTTAGTTAATTTCGCATATGACGAAAGCATTGTATCGGTCGACACATCGATCAGATCCTGAGCGTAGTTCATCTTCTGGATCTCTCGCGTGGTTACGCCGTACTGCTTTGCCAGAGTGTTGATATCATCAGCAGATGTGCCTGCCTTATAGGCCATCCCTGCCAGTGCAGCAACACCGCCTGCAGCTGCTTTACTGATGCCGGCAGTCTTCTCAGCC
Organism: Lachnospiraceae bacterium; assembly: GCA_017515965.1. Classification (GTDB taxonomy): domain Bacteria; phylum Bacillota; class Clostridia; order Lachnospirales; family Lachnospiraceae; genus RUG842. Next base: position 10,110 of record JAFWDW010000100.1, on the reverse strand, counting down.
ATCACAGCAGTAGCATCTGAGACCGACTTGAGTTTCCCCTGGAACTGTTCGAGTTTTGTCGGAACCTTATCCAGTTCCTCGGACCACTTGGCTTGTTCCTGCTGGCATGCAATGATCTCGCGTTCAATTGCGTCGTACTGTTTCTGTCCTTCAGCCGTCTCTGTATTCAGTGCGGACTGCGCTTCTTTCAGAGTGTCGACCTTACTCTTTGATGCATCAATCGCCTCGTTCAGCAGCCTCTGTTTCTGCTCCAGGAGTTCCGTGTTTTTGGGATCGAGCTTCAAGAGTTTTTCGACATCTTTGAGCTGTTTCTGCGTTGAACCGATCTGACCGTTGACATCCTTCAGCGCCTTCGATAAGCCAGTAGTATCAGCCCCGAGTTCGATCGTGATTCCTCTAACCTTAGTTCCCTGTGCCATGTCTACCTCCCCAGGAATGCATCAATGTCATCCTGATCTGCCAATTGAATGTATTTCTCCCGGTCATTTGCCTGCTCCGTGAGTATGTCAAATATCATCCCGATAGAATATTCTTCCGGATGTGTTATACCTAACTGCGCCATGCGCAGCTCGAAAATTGCTGTGTTAAGTTGACGCTCTGTCCGTTTTATTTTTTTTTAGGCTTCGAGAGTGTCTTTTTATTAAGACCCCATAGCTGCACAACATGCGGAAGGATCTCGTAGATCGAGAACATCTCCAAGCCTTCCAGCCAAGTGTCGACATCATCCGGGATATCCGGATCTGCGAGTTTGCACATCGAATAGGCTATGTTCTCGAATGTAGTTAAGTCGATGATTGAGAACTGCTCGACAGTGCTCAGATCTTTGTAATCTTTCTGTTGCTCTTTAACGATTCGGTCATATTTGTCTTTGAGCGCAGCCATGTCCACAATGATGTCCTGACCAAAGCGCTCTCTGTAGAATCTAGGGAGTTTGCCGTTTGCCTCCAGCGTGACGGACTGCTCTCCGATTTTGATAGTTTTCCTCATTTTTTCCTCCGAATAAAGGGAGGCATGTAAGCCTCCCTGTGATCCTTAAATTGTCGGAACGTATACAGATTCGAACCACGCAGAACGAACTGCTGCAGTTGTGTCTTTTGTTGTAACGGATTTGACCAGACCGTTGGCCAGCGGACTGGATGTGATCGTGAGTGTCTGCGGCTGCACTTCCTTAGTCTCACCGATTGTATTAGATCCAAGCGCAGGGCGTGAGATGGTGCACCCATATACCCATGTAAGGCGCTCCTGCTGATCACCATCAATCTGAAAGCCAATATCCACTACTGCCGGCTCAGCATTTGCGACTTCATACAGGACTTTGTCAGTCTCCTGCAGGACTTCGCCCCAAACCGCCTGTCTCATGGCATCCGGAACATATGCAATTACAAGGTCACCTGAATAGCCCTGATTGGACTGAGTTACATAGTAGGCAATGTTCTCTGCGTAGAATTTACTCTGTTCGCCCTGTGGCTGTAAATCGAGCGAGACGCTTCCGGGCACATGCACCGGTGTGCCTGGAGTGTTTCCGTTTCTCACAGCATAATGGAAGTTTTTAAGGCCAAACCTTACTTTGTTTTCTGTTGCTGTCATTGTTTACCCTTTCTAAAGCGCGAAAGTATAAGTGACCATGTACATCTGTTCATCGTCGAGATATCCTTCTTGCTTTGTGAAATAGAAACCGGCCAGGGCTGTTTCGACTGTTGTCTCCAGCGCCTGGTCCTTTCTGATCGAATACAGTTCGACCTGGATGATCGGACTGATGTGATATGTCGAATTATCTGCAGGGAATGTGTCATCGTTTGGGATGATATACACCATATACGGCAGAGACTGGGATGTCAGGAAGTGATCCATGGCGACCGGGATCCCTGTCGCACTGAGCAGTGTATTTAGTTCTTCCAGTGTCATTTTTGAATCGCCTCCACTATCTTCTTTTCCAGTTCTGCTATCGCTTTCGTTTCCTCCGGCGCAATATGAACGAATTTCCGAGTACTGCCGTATGTTCTGCCGGTTCCGTTCTTGATCACGTGCCCATTTTCGAGCAGATGAGTCAGACGGTAATGATCCTTGTTGTGGACCTCGGCGATCTGCTTGCCCTTCCTGGCTGTGTTCTTAACAGCCCATCCGGACGGATATCGCTTCCAGACGTTTGATCCGGTAACCTGGTTGACAGCCCGGAGATTCCTTGCTGTGTCCCGCCCGACATCTCTGACGGCTTGCTGGACCTTCTCTGTGACCTCTTCCGTGTATTCATCCATCGCTTTAAGTACTTCGGAAGCGAGCTGACTGATCTGAACCTTTGAATCACTCATAGCCGACCATTCTCTCACAGTACAATTCGACCATGTCGCCGTTCGTGAAAGTCCGATAGATGTGGTACCGGTTCCCACCGATCAGTACATATTCCTGCCCTGTGTACTCATGCTCCCAGACGTTCAGCTTAAACTCAGGATACAGCCCGAGCTGGTTGGCGCTTGTCCATTCAGCACGCGTCACGCTGCTCACGTCCGCGATCACTGTCGTCTCGACGTCCGTCTTGACCGGCTGACCGATCGCGTCATAACTGACGGAAGCGCCGATCAGAGTGACTTCTCTCGTTCCGTTCAGCATGGCTTATACCCGTTTAAAGAGTTGTAATCCTGACTGAATGCCAGGCGCGTCTTGAGCGAATCATAGGATGCCCTGAGCTGTTCATAATTGCCTGGACTTCCGAAATTCATCCTGCAGTATGTGCATACCGCCCGGATAATGAGCGGATCTGCTTCTTCGACATTTTCGACGCCCGCGATATTTAGATCTATATACGCTGCTGCAATCAGATCATTCAGCTCGGCGTCGAACGTGTTGGCCGTCAGTCTGAGAGCCATTTTTACCTTTGTAAGCATATAGATCCTCCTTTGCCTTTACTTTGATTTTTTCGCTGGTGCCTTTTTCGGTTCCGGCTTTTCATCCGGTGCCGGTTTTTCATCTTCCCGGATCTCAGCAAGGCCAAGCATGAGAAGCCTTTCAGCCTCCCATGCTTCGACCTCAACCTCAGTTAATGCGGGAAGATTCACCCTTGCCTCATGCAGGATCTGAACCTTCTTACGCATAAATCACCTTAGGACTTTTTAATGACGCAGAATCTGCCGGATGCGACAACATCGTGACCCATCGGCAGACGTCCGACGATCTTGACCAGATCCTTCTCAGCCAGGCTCAGGTCGTCATATTTGAATGTCGGCTGATAGCCGTTCGGGAAGTTAGCGCGAACGCCCTTCAGATCGCCTACGATAGCGATAGCCTGTCCAGTTGTAGCAGTAGCAGCTGCGTACAGTGTGTCGTTGAACAGTACAGACATACCATCGAACGGGTCTACGCCATAGTTGGCTGCCATCTGCAGGCCTCTGTATGTTGCATAGCTGGACTTGTTCATGATGATGACATTGTCCGTTGCTTCGTCGCTCAGTGTTGCCAGAGCATCTACAAAGTCATGCAGGGATGCAGCACTGATGGAAATATTGGATACAGCTGCTGCGGAAGTAGTTGCGGTTGTCGGTGAACCTGTGATGTCTGCAACAACCATGTCTGCAGCCTTCTTGATGATCTTGTGTTCGATCTCATCGAAGATGTAATCCAGGAAAGCCTGACCGTGTGTGTCCATGATTTCATCGGACAGAGTCAGCCATTTCTTAATTGTTCCCGGGACGAGTGTTACAACGCCCAGATTGAGAACTTCTTCTGACGGAGCAGCTGCGCCTTCAGTGTGAACAACTGCTGCTGTTGCGGAAAGTTCAAATCCGACCTTGAGGATGCCGGGAACCTCACTTCTGAGGACACGGCCCATGATCTCGTCATTATCCCAGGCTGTGTTGATTCTTTCCTCGACATAGATCGGAGTCGGAACACCGGCAGTACCGGAAACAGTGATCTGATCGCTCAGGAGCGCACGGAGTTCTGTATCATCCGCTTTGCCTTCACGGAGCATAGTTTTGAAATACTCTGCATATGCGTTGATGTATGCCTGAGACCTTCTGATTTCTTCCAGATTCATTTTTTTATCTCCTTTGTCTGTAAGCTCGATTGCTTTTGATTCATCGAAGGCGCGAGCTTCGTCCACCTCCGCTTCCAACTTTGCCTTTTCGGCCAGGAGAGCAGCCTGGCGGGTTTCCAGCTCAGAAACTTCGCTGTTCAGCTGTTCAAGATCAGCCTGTTCGGCAGTTTCGACTGCTGTGTGAATCGCGTTCGCCCTGGTCTCGATCGTGGCCAGTTCTGCAGCGATCTCTCTCAGTCTTTTTTCGTGCATAGACTTTCACTCCTCTCACGAATTGCCTTTCTCAGCGCTTCGGTCTTTCTTGCACTCTCCAGTGCTTTTCTTTCGCTCTCCAGCGTGTCCTTGACGCTCTCCAGCGCCCGGGCATAGACCTCTGTCTGTTCATAGGCCGGGAATGTAACGATCGATGCTTCAAAGACTTTTCCGATTGAGAGAATTCTCCGTGTCGGATGATCAGATTCCAGATCGTCCCATTCGTCCTTATCAACTGAGAACATGAAGGACATTCCGGACACATCCTGCCTGCTCACAGCGGATAACACTTCCTTGGCCCTCGGGTTCTCCGGGTCAAGTGTTGCCCGGATGTGAAGGCCATCTTCTTCCACCGTCATCTGCATGGTGCTGTTTGCGTTGTTGTTGCGAGAACGCGCAAGAGGCAGCTGATCGGTGTCGTGGTTAACTAAAAGACGGACATCTTTCAAGTCCGTCTCGCTCAATGCATTTTTATCGATAACTTCATCCCACCATCCGAGATCTGTCGTCTGTTCAAATACGATCGGCACTCCTTCGATGATGTTCTGCTCTTTTTCATCTGCCCGCCTCTCGATCAGACCGGCAAACATTCTTACTTCCTTATTCGGCATTATCATTCCCTCCGACTTCCTGGTATTCATCCAGGTTCTGACTGTTTGTGTAGTTCAGCGATATCACGATGTCGTTTCCGCCGTCTTCGTCCGGTAATGGCGGATAGCCTAACATCTCTCGGTATTCGTTCTTACGGAACAGGCCCAGCTGATTCGTCGCACTGATCAGCGACGTGATGGCTCTGATAGTCTGGTATTTGACCTTTGACATGTTTGCTTCGATCTCATTACCGAAGCCCAGCTCTCGCTCTGTATACAGACCATGCGTCAGTGCCTGTGTGAACATTACAGCGAACGGTTCCAGGCGCCCTTCATAGACAGCTTCATATTCGTCTGCTGTGAACTTATTGCTGACAAATCCCTCATTGACGCCGAAGTAATCGAAGACCATCTTTTTCGATTCTTCCAGTGTTTCGGCATCGATAACATACGGCTTCGATTCAAGGTTCGTATAATCGAATTTGCCGTCTACAACAATGACTCCGCCGTTGTTGGATGCGCTGAGATTGTCCTGGACGAACTGATCGCGGGCTTTGACCAGATCTGCTTCCTTGATGACATTCACGGATTTTAAAATTCCGCGAATGATCGCGGAATTCTTAATACCGTTGATGATGCCCTGATTCTGCGTATTCATCAGCTCGCAGACCGGCAGCAGTGTCTTCGTATTGGAAGATCCGACCAGATCGTCATCAATATAGTGGTTCCTGAGATGGATCAGATCGTCATACAGAACCGTATATGTGTGCCTGTAGTTCAGTCTGAACTTGGCGATCAGCGTCCCGTTCTCGTTCTCGAACAGTTGGAAGTCCTGATAGTTTATTGGCCACAGGGCAACCAGTCGGCCGTCCTTGTACTCCGGCCAAATAAAAACATTGTTCGTCACATAGTAGAGTGCAGCCACTTTGTAGATGAAATCATAGGCCGTCATGAATCTGTTCGGATGTCTGATCACCCTGGCAACATCGGATGAGCGGTCGATCTTCTTCATGGAGATCTCGCGGTCGGTATACATGACCGCCTCCAGCTGCATTTTTGCTATGTTCCGTGCCAGGGCGTCGATCACCGCTCGGATCAGATAAAGTTCGATCGACTTTTTATCCCATGTTTTAAAGTTGTACTGATTGATGTCATAACGGAGGACTTGGCTTCGCTCCGATCGCCGTGCTGGAACGTTCCTCCTAAACAGCTTGTCCAATATAGACATTCATTTGTCCTCCTTATCCGACCATGTTCAAATAATCATCTCGATATTTGCAGTAAATGACGTATGCGTTAAGCAGTGAGACCAGCCCGTCGATCCTGCGCTTCTGCTGGATCTTGACTGGCTGGATGGTATCCAGCGATCCCGTGACTTTGACGCCTGTGTTTGACAGACACCACTTGAGAATCGGGTTATTGTTGTAATTGATGACCTTGTCGGAAAGCATTGATCCGAGTTCCTTCATAGGTCCTGACCAGGTAAACGGTCCCTGCGCGACTTTTTCCATAACTGACGCTCCAAATTCTTCGGACATCTGTTCAGCCCAGTATCCGGCCATAGCCCTGTCATAGCCGAGTCGCCATAGATCGATCTTGTATTCGTCCCTCATCTAACAGAACCACGCTGTGACATCGTTATAGTCGACCATAGACCCTTCACACAATGTCATGAGTCCACGATCCGCCCAGATCTTATAAGGCGCCTCTGAGGCTTTCTCTGACTTCTGTTCGAGTTCTTCGACTCTCTGTCTCGGCAGGAAGTAGTGCTGCAGCACATAGATCTGCTGATCGTTCGGCTTCCTGATCAGAAGCGTTGCACACGTCAGATCGTAAACGGATGACAGATCGCATCCTCCGATCGCGTATGTGTCCCGGACATCGTCGATCTGGAATGTGGCTGCGTTGTTCAGCTTGTCCCAGGTCAACCATGATGCTGCAGTGATATTCATCAGATTGAAATCCTTAGTTAAGACCGTCGGTCTAAACTTTGCATCCGTCTTGGCGCGCTCGACATTGTCGGCCAGTTTCTTCCTGTCCTTGATAGTCCCGAGACCCGGGTTTGCCTTGATCCACATTTTCGGATCTGTCCACTCGGACGGATCGTCCAGCTCGTAGACCAGAGGAAGGAAGTGCTCGTCTTTGACATCTCCGTTGATGACCTGTTCAGCATAGTGATACATGGAATCATAGATTCCTTCCCGGTTAAAACCGGCTGTCGTTATCATGAACAGAATAGGTTGTTTGCGGGCATACATGGCCTGCTGTACGACATCGTAGATATTTCTATCGCGGATTGAATGCAGCTCATCTATGACCCCGCAATGCGGGTTTAAACCGTCCAGAGTATTCGAATCACTGGATAACGGCTGGAAGACTCCGAAGTTAAAATCTGAATACATATCTGTTTTTCTCTTACGGATGTACTTAGCAAGATACGGAGACTGTGCGACCATGTTTCGAGCTTCGTTAAACACGATGCGCGCCTGGTCTTTTTTGCTGGCAACACAGTCGACCTCGGCTCCGCCTTCATGGTCGGCTATCATCATGTAAATGCTTAATGCAGACAGCAGAACTGACTTCCCGTTTTTTCTGCCCATGATCCATAGGACTTGGCTGTATTGCCTGTTTCCGTCCTTATCCAAAAATCCGAAGACCGCCTGGATGGCTGCTTTCTGGAATAGTTCCAGATTCAGATTCTCACCGATAGCACCTTTTGACTGTTTGCAGAACGATTCAATAAAAAGGATCGGACGGCTTGCCCGATCTATGTCGAAATGATACGTCCCGCCTTTCGCCTTGACGGCTTTTGCCAGGCGTTCGTAGACGATTTGAATCTTCCTTGATACTCTGATCCTTCCAGATTTGATTTGCCGGTTGTACTTCAGGATGTAATTGGTATGGTCGTATCTCATCGCTGAGTCAGGAACTCAGCCATCGGATCAGCAGACCGGATAGCTGCATCTTTCTCTCCAGACGGCAGCATCCCAGCCAGTGTCTTTATCACCTGGTTGTATGACGGCAACATTTTCTGATAGATCTGCACAGCAGACCCGATTTTGTTCCCCGTCTGTCCTCCACCGTTGTCATAATGTTCGATCAGACCGTCCTGATCAATGAGCTCCTGCAGTTCCCGAAGTTTCACAGCCATGTAGGCAGCGTTCTGGATCAGGTTCTTAACGAGTGCCCGCTTATCTGCTGATATATCCGCAAATATATCGGAAAGTCGTTTTACCTCGTCGGATATTTCTTTATTTTTCGGCATATTTGACTACCTCCCTCTATTTTTTACGGTTCCGGTAACGCAAAAGTTCCCCGCTCGTTCCCTAGGGGGCCTTATTCTCAGGCTTATCCCGGGGGGCTTCGATCAGATCTCCGTTCGCATCGAATCGCAGCCCGTCAGCTGTCTGAAATCCTCCGCCATGATGTTCCTGCGCGTGACAGACGTCACAAAGCAGCTCTAAGTTATCCCAGTTCAGCGCGACATCCGGATCTCTCAGGTTCGCGTCTGTCAGATAGACCCTGTGATGTACTTGAGCAGCTGCGTCACCGCATCTCTCACAGATCCAGTTCCTGGAATCGCCGTAAGCTCTCCGGCATTTGAGCCACGCTTTCGAGTGATAGAACTTGTGGCGCTCAGGTGAAATATATTCTCGCTTCATAACAAAACAAATGAGGCCCGGTGTATTCGAAAGGAGGCGTCGTGCGTGAAAACCTACAAAAGCGCACGATCTTTATGTGATGTAACTATGCGAACAGAATAGATCAGAGCATCATGCCCGGGCCTCGTGCGCAGAAGAAAAGCAGAGGGTATGCGAGCCTCTGCTTTCTGCTGAGTTTAATATTAATTACTTTCTGCCGAACAAACCGAACAGGATTCCTTTTCTAGGTATCTTTTGACAGCCATTCGGCATGCATCACCGTCCGCATATCTGTATCCGTAAAGCTGGACAGCTGTCTGCTTCCATGTCCTGCCGGATAGGAAGTGCAGCTGGATAATAGCCGATACTGTCAGATCCGTGATCGAATCAACCCACTGTTCGATCCGTTCCTGCCTGTGAATCAGATGCGCTTTCTGCTGACGCAGATCTTCGACCCTGGAAAAAGCTGATGCTGTCGGATCACCCACCGGTCGGACGTTTGATTTGCCGGCAACAATGGGCGACGGAACGGGAGAAGATACTGTCATATAGCTGGCCTCAATCTCGGCATCGATCGCGATGATCTTCAACTTGTTCGGTATGTAGGATCTCAGCTCGTCTATCGTCATGATGTTCCACCTCCCTGTCGTATCTGCTTGCAGCAACCGTAATGCAATAATCGAATGCTGCAATCATGATGAATATCAGAATGAATACCTTGATCATTCTTCTTTTCTCTCTGACCATTGATGCTCAGTTTCGTTAAAATTGTTGATCGTCACATATACGTTCTGATTGTTTCTGATAACAATATTCGGAACAACACTATGAAGTCTTTCTCCAACCTCATCAATCAAGTCTGTTGCGTCTTCTAATTCCTGCGTATCAACGGAAATCTTTGTTTTTATTTCGTTCATTCTTATTTCCTCTCGACTGACGGAATACACCTATTTTCAAACTTCTTATAAGCGTCAAGATACCATTCATGTTTGTCTCCGTTATAAGTCAATTCATAATACATTCCATCATAGAGACTGCTTGAAATAAGGAATTTCCAGTTCTGCAATGCCTTGCATTTCCATACTGTATATACATCAAATTCCGGTGTAGCATCTGATCTGTCTAAATGCTCTTTTATATATGCTCTAACAATTTCAAGTGCTTTATTTTCCATTTTCTTCTCTCCTGTCTGCTTACTTTCAAACCATGTATCCGGTGCCAGTGTTTTCTCGAAGTTTGCCGCATGGTTTATATCTGTTGTATGCAAGCAATCTGAATAACAATTTTTGCATTTTTTCCTATCACAGATAAATGCAATTCTCTGATCTGTCATTCTTCTTTCCTCTTTTGCAATACGCTCATAAATCGTTCAAGGTCTGCACTGCACCGTTGGCATACGTGTCTAGTGTATGCAAGGTTATCGCTATTTTCAAAGTACGCTTCAATCCGTAATGTGCAGTCATGATCTTCTTCAACAATCTCTCTTCCGCACACATCACATCTGATTAAGTAACTCATTCTTTTTTCTCCCCTTCGATGCATGAAAAATATCCATCGGTATCAATTCCGAGATGCGGGCAATGATGCCACTCTCGTT
>JAFWDW010000099.1 GCA_017515965.1 Lachnospiraceae bacterium | reverse complement strand
GATCGTTTCTGTTTTCTATGAACTATTTTACCGGTGTATGACCGGCGACGCATACATAGCCGTCGTCGGTCAGTTTTCTGTACAGACATGCGCTGCAGACGCGGCGTTTTGTCTCCTGGAAGCGCTCTATCTCATCAGGATCCATCTCAAAGAAATCACAGGATCCTTTCTTACTACGCATCTGATTGAAATCTTTCTCCGCGTAGGGTGTCCACATATCATCACCGCCCAGCGCACAAACCACTGTAAATCTGCCGCCGTCCAGGATCCCTGCTGCGTCAGGGATCAAATGCAGTCTCTCATGAAAGCCCAATGCACTGCAGGAGCGGTCCGCAAACAGCGGGTCGATATCATAATTTGCGCGGAAGCCGCCGATGTACTGCGCAACACTGCCAAATGAACGGATCGAAAACTGCGTCATGTCGTATGCGCCGAGGAATTTACCGTCATCTCCGCCGACACGCAAACCGACACAGGCGAACGCGCCTATCCGGCCACGTCCTGCCAGCCCCTCACCTTTCAAAATGATCTCGGGAAACAGTTCTGCCGTCTCCAGCGCTCTCTCCAGCGTGACACGCTCCCGCTTTGCTGTTTGTCCGAACCGGATCAGCTCTCTGTAAGCCTCTTTGATCTTAGTCTTCCGCTCACGGCCGGCATGGGTCGCCACGTCCTCGCGCAAACCGTCATCCTCCATGCACAGAGTCAGGATACACACGCCCGGATCAGCGGACGAATCACATGCGGCATGTACTATCTCCCAGCAGATCTCATCTGCCCGTGCGGCAGACCCGATAGGCAGATCAAAGTCAAAACACATCGCTGTATTATTCTCTTTGAACGAAATGCTCTGATCCTGGAAGAATTGATGACTTGTGATACCCATGTTGATCAGAAGCCCGAACTCTTCACTGAGCCTGCCTGCTGCTTCTTTGGCGATCGTCTCCGTCGCACTCCCCGCGCCGTCGATGCCGATATACACTTTTTCATACTGAGAGGATTCGCGTTGTTCTCTAACTATAATGGCCATATCTGACTTCAGCCTCCTGTGAAAATACTACCAGAACATTGTAACATACATTTTGGCATAAACGCGGGCTTCATGTTTTTTTAATAAATAACTCGCCGGCTGTTTATTTGACATTGCAAGCCGCTATCCCTTATGCTGTCTTTAAGCATCAAAACTAAAAGGAGAAACTGATATGAATGAAAAAACTGCAGTCATCGTCGACTCCTGCGGCGACGTACCTGCCTATCTTGCAAAAGAACTGAACATCCATGTGGTACCGGTCCACATCATCTATCCGGAGGCTGATTATCCGGACGGCTATAATATTTCACCGATGATCTACGAGCGCTTTCCGAAGGAGATACCGACCACAGCGACGCCTTCACCGGCGGATATTGTCGATCTCTATGAACAGCTCAAGGAAGAAGGTTATGATCACGTGATCGCAGTGTGCATCTCAGACCGCCTCAGCAGCACGATCAACACCTTCCGAATGGCTGCCGATGAATTCCCGGAGATCACCAGTTACGTCTTTAACACAAAAAATATCTCTGTCGGCAGCGGTATCTTTGCGATCTGGGCCGCTAAGATGCTCAAAAAAGGTTATTCGTTCGATGAGATCACACGCAGGATGGAGCGCAAGAGATATGACTCCCATCTGATGTTCTACATGGATACACTTGAATTTCTGCACGCGGGCGGGCGCATCGGCAAGGTTGGTTTTATCGCCGCCAATGCTCTGCATTTAAAACCAGTCATCTCGTGCGATAAGGATGGCGTCTACTATACCGCCGCCAAGCTGCGCGGGAACAAAAAAAGTAAAGAAAAGCTATACGAGCTGGTCTCCGGTGAAATGGAAGATCCCACCGTTCCCTGCTGGGTCATCATCGGACATGGAAACGCTCCGCGCGAGGCGGAGCGCATGAAAGCGTATGTGCAGGAACAGCTGCCACAGGCCAAAATCCTGTTCACCGAACAGATCACCGCTTCGATGGCTGTTCATACAGGACCCGGTTTGGTCGGACTGCTGATCTTTAAGCTGTAACTATTAAAGCCCTTTGTAACATATCTGTAGTTTGTTTTCGTAGCTATTTCGCTGTAAATATGCTACCCTGTTTATGATGATTTGCAAGTTTTATTTTTAAGGAGGGTTATATTAATGGAATCTATGAAAAAGTATGTTGCTGAGTGCATCGGTACCTTTGTGCTCGTTTTCTTCGGCTGCGGCACCGCTGTCGTCGCCAAGTGCAGCACTGACAATTATCCCGGCTACATCCTGACAGCCCTTGCCTTCGGTTTGGTCATCGTCGCGATGGCTTACTCGATCGGCAATATCTCCGGCTGCCACATTAATCCGGCAGTTTCAATTGCAATGCTCGTCAGCAAGAAAATGACAGGTAAGGACTTTATCGGCTATGTTGTCTCCCAGTTCATCGGCGCAACACTCGGCGCAGCAGTCCTGCTGATCTTCTTCGGCGCGGACACCGGCCTCGGAACCAACGGCCTCTTTGACGGTAGTGCAGGCAAGTCTCTTCTGATCGAGATCATCCTGACCTTCGTCTTCGTTATGGCTATCCTCGGTGTGACATCCAAACCCGAGTTTGGCAATGTTGCAGGCCTGGTCATCGGTCTGTCCCTGACGCTGGTTCATATCCTCGGCATCGCCTTTACCGGCACGAGCGTCAACCCCGCCAGAAGCTTCGGCCCTGCGATCTTCGTCGGCGGCGATGCACTTTCAAGTCTGTGGGTCTTTATCGTGGCTCCGCTGATCGGCGGCGCACTCGCAGCTGTTGTCTATAATTACCTGGCAGCTGACAAATAAAAGAACCGTACCGGTAAGCTGGTCGCGCTGACCTAACGCAATCTCGGCCCGCTCCGCTGAACTTTCCGGTAACTACAATTAAAAAAAGCCCGCGAGCGAAAGAACCATTACCTTTCACTCACGGGCTTTTTCAAATTTCCGTAACCGGATGATTTCAGCTGCGCTCCTACCGAAATGATTGCTTATAGATCAGCGCGCCAGCTTACTGTCACCATTCTTGTAATTAATCTCAACTCCGGGTTGTACGTTATAACAAAAAACGTTGAATGAAATACCCTTGCCGTTATCTTCCACGGACAGCGCTTCAATCTGGACGCCGCGGCAGACCAGCTCATTGCCTTTAAAGCGCGGCGTGACGCGGTACATCACATGATTGCACGTACGGCGGATATAAGAGGCCACCTCATTCTCATAAGGGAGCATACCTTCCGTATTCAGATAACGCGTGCCTGTGATGAGATTTTTCACCTCGGCGTTCTCCCCCGTCAGTTGCCAACCGATCAGATGACAGCGGTTGAAGAGGTAACCGCCGTTATCGATAAAATCGTATTTCTTGATCTTCCACCCGGAAGGTTTGACGGCACCGATCGGTCCGCGTTCCCCCTCAGGCATCGATTCCGGACCGATACAGGCAGTGGCTCTGCCACAGCGGCCCAGCTGATCAAGTGATGCGAATTTCTGATATTTCTTCTTTTTGATCTGACGTTCTTTGAACTCCGGTTTCCCGCGATTGATCTCAACCGACGCCTTATCCGTATACGCAGGAACTGAATCCGCATCGTAGGCCGGGTGCTGAATGTAAAAGGCGCCCACACGAGCGCCTATAATGGTGAGCGCGACAATGCATGCCGCGATCACCGCGATTTTCAGTTTTCTTCTGCGCGCCGCCTGGCGGGCTATTTTTTCATAGGTGGTTTCTCTCATTGCTGTTTGAAAAGCTGCTTCTGACTCTTCTTCAACGCATAGTATAACAGCATTCCGAGTACGCCGCACGAGAGAACTTCCCCAAAGCCGACTGTCAGCATCATAAGCGGAATGGCCATCGGGACGCCATAAGCATAGCGCAGCACAAACGGTATGATG
>JAFWDW010000098.1 GCA_017515965.1 Lachnospiraceae bacterium | reverse complement strand
TGTGCCGCAGGACAATCCGCTGCTCTCCGATCTGACTGTTTCCGACAACCTGAAACTGTGGAGCGGCAGCAAGCCGGATCCTTCGCTGCAGGTGCTTCAAAAGCTGGAACTTGTTCCGCTTCTGAAAAAGCGTGCGGGAAAGCTTTCCGGAGGACAAAAGCGAAGGTTGACAATCGCCTGCGCACTACTCGGCGATCAGAGAATACTGATTATGGATGAGCCGACCTCGGCATTGGACGTCGGCCAGAAGGAGATCATTCACCGGTACATCAAAGACTTCACAGCCCAAAAAGGTGTTGTGATCATGGCGACTCATGATATAATAGAAATGGAATTATGCGACCGCCTTTACCACCTGTCAGAGCACCGGTTAACAGAGGCAGACGTGAATCAGGTGGTCTATTTGTTGAGAAAGGAGAATGACTGAAATGAGCGAGATTAGATTTGATCCGCAGACAGGCGAACCGATCGCACCGCAGACCCCGCAGGCGCCGGCTCCTGCACCGAAGAAGAGCAATGCCGGCAAGATCATTGCCTGTGTCGTAGCGGCAGCCGTAGTCATCGGCGGCGGCGCTTTTGCAGTTAAGAATCTCATCGGTGGCGGCGGAAGAGGCATTTTCAATAACGCCACTCCGTACGAACAGATCAAAGCGGCCAGCGAGGCAACATTTGTTGCCGATGATATGACAGGCCAGATCAAAGCGGCATCTGAGATCATGGAAGACGGGAAATATGCTTTTGATATAAATGCAGATGTCTCAGGCCAGGACGTGAAGGCCCAGATCGATGCTGATAAAGGCAATTACGCCATCAAGGTTGCGGCAATGGGTATGGAAGGTACTCTGTATTTTGATGAGGAAAAGGTCACGCTTGACGCAAGCTCGCTGGGGATCGATCCTCTGAGCTACAGCTATACGGCCGATAAAGCTGATGCGGCTGACTCCTATGTCGGATCCATGATCGGAACAGACAATCTTGAACAAGTTGATTCCCTGCTCAAGATGGTTTATTCGATCGCGGCTACAAATAAGGCGGATAAAGAAGAGATCGAGAAGGCTATTGACGAAAAATTCGAGTCGCTTGAATATGAGGAACTCGAGGAAGAAGAGTTTAAAGTCGGCGATGATACGATTAAATGCGGTGGCTTTTCCACAACGGTTTCGGGCGAATTCCTCGCTGAACTGATCGATGAGGTCGCTGAAAAGTCATACGGCAAGAGCCTGACTGACCTTGTAGATGAACTCTCTGCAATGGGTGTTGATACCGGTGACGTCACTGATCCTCTGGCGCAGGTCAAAGAAATGGAAGATATCGATCTGCAGTTCTATATCAACGAAGGAAAACTGGCTCAGATCAGTTTCCAGACAAAGGCAGATGATCAGGATATCGACGGTTCGGTTCAGTTTGCAGGCGAAGATATTCCGTGGCACGAGATGTACATCGTCAACAATGCGGGTGAGGGTGAAGCTTCACTGATAGCTCATGAGGACGGCAGTGTGACGACCTATGAACTTGCATCTAACGGCTCTACTGAAGGAACAGTCGAATATGATAAGGACAGCGGAGATCTCACGGTGTATTCAGGCGATGAGGTGGTGCTTAAGGGAACTCTTGAAGGCGGCAAGGATGAAGTGACGTTCAGTGTTCAGGAGATGTCTGACCAAGATGTTGATGCTACTGTTGTGATCAGTGACGATGTGGATGTCGCTAAAGCGCCTGAAGCACAGGATATCCTGAGTATGAGTGCAGCTGATTTTGCTAAGATCGGAACTGTGATTTCCAAGCTGATGTACGGACTTTGAATCGGATAAGTGCAAAAACTTATTTTGAAATGGAAGGAAAAAAGGGGTTGCAATTAATACCCCTTTTCTTTCTTATGCTTCTTTTGACGGTGGCCCTTCTGGGGGCTGCCGTTTTGTGCTTCAACGCAGCCAACGGTAAAGGAGGAACACTGCTGCGTGTGGATGTGGCAATTGCCGGCGGCAATGAAGACGAGATGACCGAAAAGGCGGTGAAACTGGTTCAGCGGATGGATGTGATCAAGAGCATCGCTAAGTTTCATCGTGTATCGGAGGCCGAAGCCGATAAGAAGATCAGTGACGGAACCTACGATGCAGCGATCTATCTGACAGACAATATGTATGAAGATATCAACGAAGGGTATAATACACCGATCGTGATCAAGATCTCGGATAATCCGACATTGTCCGCAGCGCTTTTCAGGGAACTGGTTCTGACAGGCGTTGAAGACCTGCAGACGGCAGAATCAACGATCTACTCAGTCTACGATATGAGCAAAGAGTACCCGACTAAGAAGAGAACGCGTAAGGTGGCAAATAAAATGGCCAGCCGTTTCATCAATCTGTTTCTGGGACGCGGTACTACATTTAAAACAACGATGCTCTCGGCATACGGTGATATGACAGCACTTGAATTTGTTGAGATCTCACTGGTACTGGTGTTCGCTTTGATTCTGGGTATC
This sequence comes from Lachnospiraceae bacterium, assembly GCA_017515965.1. Classification (GTDB taxonomy): domain Bacteria; phylum Bacillota; class Clostridia; order Lachnospirales; family Lachnospiraceae; genus RUG842. Next base: position 23,488 of record JAFWDW010000098.1, on the reverse strand, counting down.
GGATTTGCACCTTTCTATGGGCGTGATGAGATCGTGACAGGCCGTTCGCTGGCACGTATCGGTGTAGGAAGAGTCTATCAGAGCGGCGTCAAAATCGTGGTGATGACGGGGATCCTATGGGTGTTTCTGATCATTCTGACAGCGTTGCTTAAGATACCTGAGATGCTGCGGGAAGTGTCTCTTCTCAGACCGGTGCATCTGTTACTGCCGGCGTTGGGGATCGCAGCCTATATTCATTTTATCTATCAATTGCTCCCCGGAGAGAGCGGGAGTTTCCTGTACATGATCGTCACCGTGATGATGGTGGTCCTTGCCGGCGGGCTCTTTCCGGTATCGCTGATGCCGCCCGCTCTGGCACGGCTTTCCGGCGCGCTGCCTTTCTATGGCTGGCAGAGCTATCTGAGCGGCATGATCGGCCGGGGCGGTGTGGCGCATGCCGGAATCACGATCCTGATCACCGCATGCTTGCTGATCGCGCTCACGGAGGGTGCAGTTTATGTAAAAGAGAGGACCGGTGAGCGATGAAGAAGTGGATCCCGATTCAATTGAAACGCTCGCTTGCCAATCCTTTCGCGTGGATCGTAGCAGTGCTTGCACTCGCGGCTTTTCTACTCGTCAATTCCATTGTGCTGCATGAGCCGCAGACGACGGATTTCGGCCTGTATACAGAGGGCGGCATGTGTGCGCATCATATGGAAGAATTCTTTTCAAATGATCGCGATGCAACCTGCCCGTGCGTCCTGTATACGGATGAAGAAGCCATGAAGCGCGATGTTCTCAGGGGTAAACTGGACTGTGCCTTCTCTGCTTCAGCGAATTTAGATGAAATTGTCTTCGGGGAACTGGAGGAGCACGGGATCACCTATTATCAGACACCTTCCACACAGGAGGGGCTGATCATCAAAGAGAGAGTATTTCTTGCTGTCATGCAGGCCAAAGCCGAACAGGTACTAAAAGATATGGCGGCGGATAAAAAAACTTTTCCGACGGGCGATGAGAAGCTTGCCGAAGGACTTTTGCGTACTCAGAAAGAGTATATGGAAAGTGATGATCTCTTTCATGTCGATTTCATGACGGCATCCGGTGAAACATGGAATCCGGATGGCTCCGGGAGGGAGACAAGTCTTCCCCATAAGAGGATCGTTCTGGCCGGTTTCCTTGTTTTTGCCGCGTCTCTGGCATTTGCGCGTGAACGCTACACAGGCGAGTACAAAAGTCTTTCATCGGCCTTGAGAACAAAGGAGAAAACAGTCTATCTGTCAACCAGGATCTTTGCGCAGACAGCGCCTCTTGCCGCGATCCTTACTATAACACTGTTTACGGTGCTGGCAGCGGCAGGAGAGCTGACCGGTCCGCTCATGGCGCTGCGCGTGATCATTCTGATGATCTTCGGATGGATCGTGTCCGCGCTTTGGAGCGCTGCGTTCTCTGCCCTGTTCAAAAAAGAGATACCGTATCTGCTTGCCATGGTGAGTGTTCTGGTTGTCGGGTATCTTCTCACGGCTTCCGCAGTGCGTGATACGGTGCCTGTGCTGGGGATGGTTGGACATCTGTTTCCAATGGGGTGGATGTGATGGCAGCAGTCAGGTTAAAATACTTGTTTGCCATTTTCCTGTACGGGACAATCGGCTTCTTTCTCAGATATGTGACAGTGCCGACTGAGATTGTTGTTTTTTTCAGGGCATTCATTGGCTTTCTGACACTTCTGGTCATTATGCGTATCCGCCATGTGCAGCTCAACCGGCAGGGCATTAAAGAGCATTTTAAATATCTGGTTCTATCGGGTATTTGTCTTGGCTTTAACTGGGTGTTCCTGTTCGCGGCCTATATGCATACAACCGTTGCTATTGCCAGTTTGTGCAATTATATGGCGCCGATTATCGTGATAATCGTGGCACCGTTTCTGCTGTCGGAGAGTATCAATATCCGGAAGATCGGATGCGTGATCGTCGCTCTGACCGGTATGGTTTTTCTATCGGGGATTCTCTCCGGTACGGAGCAGCACGCAAATCCTGTCGGCATTGCGCTTGGGCTGGGAGCTGCCTGCTGTTTTGTAGGTCTTGTTATCTTTAACCGCAAAGTAAAAGGGGTTTCGTTTTATGACCGATCTGTTGTTCAGCTGGCGACTTCAGCTGTCATCGTGCTGATCTATGCGGTTGCGGTCAATCTCGGTAAAGAGATCCATGTTGACCTGAGGAGCGTCCTGATCATTCTGATGCTGGGTATTTTGCACACAGGCATAGCCTATTGCTATTATTTCGACGGGATGGCAAGACTGCCGCTTACCACCTATGCCGTGCTTGGCTATTTTGAGCCGGTGGTATCGGTACTGTGTTCTGTATTTCTTCTCCATGAAAAGATGACACTGGGAGGTTTGTGCGGGACTGTGATGATCATCATGGCGGCACTTATGAGTGAATTGTTGACAAACGCGCAGGGACCGTTTGCGGGTGAGGAGGCTGTGTAACAGATGAACCGTGGAAGAAAAAGACGGGGAGGCTGCCTGATCAGTTTCATATTGATCCTACTCATTCTGGCATTGGCCGGATATGGGTGGTATCTCTATTCCAGCGGGAAAAACGAGGCTTTCAATCAGAAGATCGGTCATAGAATTGAGAAGGAGCGCCCGGCGGATGCGGAGCCGATACCGGAAAACGAACTGGGATGGTATTTCGGGCAGCTGGATCAGGAAGGGCAGACGTACTATCAGGTGTTTTATGACGCCGTTTTAGCCGGAGGAGATTCTTTTGAGACAGCCTGTACGGATCCGGATCAGATTCAAACGGTTTGGAATGCGATGATGATGGATCATCCTGAGTTTTTCTGGCTGACCGGGGGAATCAATCTGACCACTTATCAGCCCGCATTGGGAGAGCCTTACACTGTGATCACACCGCAGAGGAGCTGCACGCCGGAGGATCAGGTTAAGCGGGAAAAAGAGATAGAAAAGGCAGTTCAGGATTATCTGGCGGGCGTTGAGACAGGTGCTGATGAATACACCAGAATCAAGCAGGCCTATGAGTATATTATCGATACGACTGATTACGATGAATATGCCTCGGATAATCAGAATATATACAGTGTCTTTGCTGGGCATCGCTCTGTCTGCGCCGGCTACGCCAAGGCGTTCCAGTATCTTATGAAATCGCAGGACATCTACTGTATCTATGCGACCGGCACGATCAACCAGACAGGAGAGGGCCACGGATGGAACATCGTGCGCTGCAACGGACGGTATTATCACGTGGACGTTACATGGGGAGATCCGGTGTATAACGAAACGGAAGACCCGGTACCGGAATCGATGCGCACTATGAATTATGATTATCTGTGCTGTTCGGACAGTGTGATCGTGAAGACGCATACCATTGACGGGAAAATGAAAGTTCCCGCCTGCAACGATGATGATTTAAACTACTACCTCCTGCATGATATGTACTATACAGATTATGATAAAGGTTTCTTCAGGCAGATCATCTATGACGATGTCGACGAACAGAAAGCCTCTTCCGTTTTCTGCTTTGCGGATCATGATTTGTACAAGGAGGCGCAGGAGGATCTGACCGACTCTCTGCTGCACGATGGAGCGAACCGCATCCTGGCAAATACCGGGCTTTCCAACATCAAAACATACTATGAGGAAAGGCCGGAGATTAACAAAATAATCATCTACTGGCAGTACGAATAGGGCAACCAAAAATTTTGCATAATCACAAAAAAGATTTGCGATTCTGCCTGCGAAGTGATAGAATTATTACGTAAACAGTTGGTTGTTGTTCTTAGTGGAAAGGAGTAGGTTGTATGTTCAAGTTCAAGGAATACGGCTCCGATGTCAGAACTGAGATTGTAGCCGGCTTGACGACATTTATGACTATGTCATACATCGTCGCCCTCAACCCGAACATTTTGACAAATTTCGGCGCTGACGGCGGACAACCGCTGTGGAATGCAGTCTTCATGGCAACATGTCTTGCTTCCGCTATCGGTACGATCTGCATGGCCTTCTACGCTGATAAGCCGTTCGTTATGGCTCCCGGCATGGGACTGAACAGCTTCTTCGCAGTCGTCGTTGCCAACATCGCCATTCTGACAGGTCTGAGCTACACAGACAGCTTCCAGAGCGCACTGTGTATCATCTTGATCGAAGGTATTCTGTTCATTGTTCTCTCTCTCATTCGTGTGCGTGAGAAAATTGTTGAGGCGATCCCGCTTGGAATCCGTATGGGTATCGGACCGGCTATCGGCCTCATGCTGATGAACATAGGCTTCGGTTCAAACGCAGGTATTTACAGCTCTAACGGTGGTCCGTTCTATGTGATGCGTGACTTCTTCGGAGCAATGACACCGAAGATCATTAAAGATGCCTCAGGCGATGGATACTCGCAATTGGTCATGTATGTTGTCACGATGTTTGTCGGTCTGTTTATCATTATTCTGCTTGATCTGAAAGGGAAGAAGAGTGCGGTTCTGATCGGTATGATTTCCGCATCTGTTCTTTACTGGATCGGTGAAATTGTTGTTCTGCACAACAATCCGTTCCTGGCCCTTAAGGACGCTCATTGGGCACCGCCGTTCAAAGATATGGTTGAGCTGACCTTGTTCAAGTTCGACTTCAGAGACTTCTTCTCGATTGGCCTGTTCACAGCGATCACCCTGATCATCACATTCTGTATGATCGATATGTTTGACACGATCGGAACACTCGTCGGTGCTGCATCACGTGCCGATATGCTGGATGAAGAGGGACGTATGCCGAAGATGAAGGAAGCGCTGACATCTGATGCGGTCGGTACGATTTGTGGTTCTCTCACAGGTACATCAACCGTCACGACATTTGTCGAGTCGGCGACCGGTGTCGAGGCAGGCGGACGTTCAGGTTTGACGGCTCTGACAGCAGGTGTTATGTTCCTGCTCTGCATGTTCATTTCTCCGATTGTTGCGCTGATTCCGGCTCCGGCCACATCATCAGCTCTGATCTATGTCGGTATTATCATGCTGATGGGCTTAAAGAACATTGATCTCGAAGATAAATTTGATGTTGTTCCCTGCATGATTATGCTGATCACCATGCCGATCTCCGGTTCAATCGGACACGGCATCGGCCTTGGTCTGATCACCTACACAGTCATGAAGGTCTTTACAGGAAAGGCAAAAGATGTTTCCATTCTGTGCTACATCATTTCAATTCTGTTCCTGATCAAGTTCTTCGTGGTCGTCTGACGATTAAACAAAAACCAACAGACTATTCCAGCGGGTCGAAAGATCCGCTGGTTTTTTATTATGGGGTTGTATTCTTATGAGAAAGGTGATATACTCTAATCGGGATTAGCACTCGATAGAGATAAGTGCTAACAAACTATGACAAGAAGTGTTGCACCCTTCCGAACACGGTGCTTGATTATATGCAGAATCAAAGGGGGATATCATTATGACAGTATTACCGGTTTACAATCGGATACTTGTTCCGAATACAACTATTTATCTTCAAAGGGAGCTCTATCACATGCTGGCAGGGAAGGAACCTGTACAGGGTGAAAGACTCTTGATGCTGGTTGAAAAAAAGAAACAAAACTGGGATGAACTGACCAATGACAGTTTTTATCCGATCGGTATGACAGGGACAATTTCCGATACAGGGAACAATGAGTTTATTGTGATCTCGTCTGGCGAACGCGTCAATATTGAGAGCGTGCAGATCGTTTCCAAGTATAACATTCAGTTAAATGTATCGCGCCGCGCGGAAATTGACGATGTCAATGAAGAGGAGGAGATGCTTCGCCTGTCGCAGATGAAGGAGAAGCTGACCTCTTTCCTGGCACATTTCCAGTGGGGTCCGATGCTTCAGAACTATATGTCACAGTGGAATTCGATCGGAGAGATCGGCTCCATGTTTTCTACATGGCTGCCTAATTCCAATGAGGAGAAATACCAGGTTTTGAAGGAAGATTCCTGCCAGAAGCGCACTGAGATGCTGGAGAAGATGATCTATGAGTATCTTGAGATCGCACAGCTTTCAGGCGAAGCGCAGAATAAGCAGGAGGAAGATTACAAGAAGATCTACCGGAAGTCAGCCATCCAGAAGCAGATGCAGTATCTTCAGGAAGAATTGGACAAAATTGATCCGGAGAATGTTTCAGATATCCGAAAGTTCGAGATTGCGATCGAGAAGTCCGGAATGAATGAAGAGGCAAAGGCAGAGGCGACAAAGGTTGTCAACCGCCTGAAGGGTGAGGGACAGCAGTCTGCCGAGACCGGCATGCTCTATGACTATCTGGATTTCCTGACCAGCCTTCCGTGGAAGAAAGAACCTGCTGAGCAGATTGATTTGGACGAGGCAGCTGAGATTCTCGAAGAGGATCATTTCGGGTTGGATAAAGTTAAGGGAAGAATTGTCCAGCAGATTGCCGTTATGAATCTGCAGAAGAAGCAGACCGGCTCGATTCTGTTGTTTGTAGGTGCGCCGGGTACCGGCAAGACCAGTATCTGTCAGAGCATCGCCAAGGCGCTCGGTCGCAAATATGTGCGTGTTTCTCTCGGTGGTGCTCGTGATGAAGCAGATATCCGCGGCCACAGACGTACTTATATCGGAGCGATGGCAGGGCGTATTATGGACAGCATTCACAAGGCCGGTGTCACGAATCCTGTGATGGTGTTGGACGAGGTGGATAAGCTTTATGCTTCTTACAACGGGGATCCGGCAAGTGCCCTGCTCGAGGTGCTTGACCCTGAGCAGAATAACACCTTTACCGATCACTATATGAAGGTGCCGTACGACTTGTCTGATGTGATGTTTATTTGCACAGCGAACACGACGGACACAATTCCGGAGCCGTTGCTCAACCGTATGGAAGTCATCCGATTTAACGGCTATTCCGAGGTGGAGAAATTCCAGATAGCCAGAAGGCATCTCCTTCCGCGCGTGATGAACGACACCGGTATCACAGAAAAAGACCTGTCTGTGCCGGATGAGACGATCAGGAAGATCATCACTGATTTCACGATGGAAGGCGGTGTGAGAGGTCTTAAAAAGAGATTGGAGACACTCTGCAGGAAAGCAGCTGTTGAGATCGCAAAAGGGCGTGACGAAGCTCTCATCGTCAAAGAAAATGAACTGCGTGACTATCTTGACGATAAGCCTGTGACGCACGAACACATCCTGAAGAAAAAGAGACCCGGCATCGTGACAGGCCTTGCCTGGACGCAAGTGGGCGGTGAGATTCTCTTTATAGAGACTTTGCTGACCAAGGGGAACGGTAAAGTCATTATCACAGGTCAGCTGGGCGATGTTATGAAGGAATCAGCGCAGATCGCGGTCAGTCTGGTCAAGTCACTCTTCCCCGAGAAGGCGGAGATGTTCAAAGAACACGATCTGCATATCCACGTTCCGGCGGGAGCAGTGCCCAAGGACGGACCCTCGGCGGGTGTGACACTCACGACAGCACTGGCTTCGCTTCTTCAGGAGAGAGCGGTCTCTTCCGAGATCGCCATGACAGGAGAGGTGTCACTCAGAGGTGCTGTGACACCGATCGGCGGACTGCCTGAGAAACTGATGGCTGCGGTACGCGCAGGCATTAAGAGAGTGTTCATACCGAAAGAGAACGAAGAAGATCTGCGGGATGTGCCGCAGGAGGTCAAAGACCAATTAAACATTGAGACCGTCGAGACGATTGCGGAAGTGCTCGACAAGACGGGCGTTTTGACTGCGCAGGATTGCCTGAATCGTGTGCCGTCGGCCACGGAAAAAGCAGTTAATGAGCATGACGCCGAGCTGGCAGACGCCGGGCAGAATGCAACCGTATAAGAGGAGATGGATGAATGAGAAAGCAGGAGAGAGCGCTGGAAACGGTAAGGCTTCTTGAAGAAGAGTATCCGATCGCAAAATGCTCCTTGGATTATGATGACGCCTGGAAACTTCTGGTCTCGGTGAGACTGGCAGCCCAGTGCACCGACGCACGGGTCAATCAGATCACACCTGTACTGTTTGACAGGTTCCCCGGGATCGCGGCGTTAGCTGCGGCTGATGTCGATGAAATAGAAGAGATCGTGCATCCCTGTGGGCTGGGGAAGTCGAAGGCGCGGGATATCAAAGCCTGCATGACGATGCTCCATGAGGAATATCATGACCGGGTGCCGGATGAGATGAATGAATTACTGAAACTTCCGGGAGTGGGACGTAAGAGCGCCAACCTGATTCTGGGCGATGTCTTCGGTAAGCCGGCGATGGTGACAGATACACACTGTATTCGTCTGTGTAACCGTATCGGTATCGTGAATAACATAAAAGAGCCGGCGAAAGTGGAAAAAGAGATGTGGAAGCTGATCCCGCCGGAGAAGGGCAATGACCTCTGCCACCGCTTTGTCCTGCATGGACGCGATGTCTGTACGGCAAGGACCAAGCCGCATTGCGACCGATGCGTGTTGGAGACGATTTGCCAGAAAAACGGAGTGAAGTCATGAACCGCGCAACGAAGGTGATTACGAAAATGACTGCTGCGGCAGCAGGGCTTGCAGGTTTGTTAACGACCGAAGCTCTGCTGATCTATCACTACGGCTTTGAAAAGGCTGATGATGCTCTGATGGAATTCTGGAGTAAGCATAATAACACGCCGGAATACGCCAAAGATCAGATTCGCGAGGGATGCCGCTGGCTGCGTGAGATGGACGTGCGCGAGGTGGAAGTCATCAGTTTTGACGGTCTGACACTGCGCGGGCACTATCTGATCAACCCGGACGCAAAAAGACAGCTGATTGCTTTCCACGGATACCGGAGCAATGCCTATTATGATTTCGGAGCACTGGTCCGCTTATACTATGAAGCCGGATGCAGTGTCCTGTTAGTTGAGCAGCGCGGCCATAGATTCAGCGACGGAGAACATGTCAGTATGGGTGTGTTGGAGCGAAAAGATGTGACGACCTGGGTCAACTATGTCAATGAGGTGTACGGCACTGAAACACAGATCTATCTGACCGGCATTTCTATGGGCGCAGCCACGATCCTGATGGCGCAGGATCAGAACCTTCCGGACAATGTCAGAGGCATGATTGCTGACTGCGGTTTCAGCAACACGTATGAGGAGGTACGCTATTTCGGCTCGCACCATGGCATTATCCTATCAAAACGGAAAATGCCGTTTATCGATAAACTGTGTCAGAAGAGGGCCGGCTTCAGCCTTAAGGAAGCTAATCCGATCGAGGCGCTTGCTAAAGCGAAGATCCCGGTCTTATTCTTTCATGGCACAGAAGATCAGCTGGTCCCTCTGCAGAACGGGATAGACAATTACGAAGCCTGTACGGCACCCAAAAAACTGGTTCTGATCGAGGGGGCTGAGCACGCGCATTCCTGTTTTGTGGGCAGAGAGCGCTATGAGCAGGAGGTCAGAGACTTCTTCGCGCAATATGATAAAAAAGAATGACAAAAAAGCAAAGCATATGAAAAGAACCGGCCTTTGGGGGCCGGTTCTTTTTTCTTTAAGTTAAGATGTAGATCGGATCTTAGAAGACGCCCTGTCCCATCATAGCCTGAGCAACACGGTCGAAACCAGCGATGTTAGCGCCTGCTACGAGGTCATAGCCAAGGCCGTACTTCTCAGCTGCGTCTGCAGAGTTCTTGTGGATGTCATGCATAATCTTCTTGAGCATCTCATCGACTTCTTTAGCTGTCCAGGAGATACGCTCGGAGTTCTGGCTCATCTCAAGAGCGGAAACAGCAACGCCGCCGGCGTTAACAGCCTTGGACGGAGCAACGATCATGCCATCCTGGCCCTTAAGGAACTCAAGAGCATCGTTGGTTGTCGGCATGTTGGCAACTTCGATGTAGTACTTCGGATGGTTTGCAGCGATCTTCTTAGCCTGCTCCATGTTGACATCGTTCTGCATAGCGGACGGCATGATGATATCTGCCTTAACGCCCCACGGCTTCTCGCCCGGGAAGAACTCAACACCAAACTTGTCAGCGTAATCTTTGACAACGTTGCGGCCTGAAGCACGCATCTCAAGCAGATAGTTGATCTTCTCATCGGTGACGACACCATCCGGATCAACGATATAGCCGTCCGGGCCGGAGAGTGTGATGACCTTTGCACCGAGTTCAGCTGCCTTCTTGCAGATGCCCCATGTCACGTTACCAAAGCCTGCGCAGGCAATGGTCTTGCCTTTGATGGTGTCGTTCTCATGCTCAAGAACTTCATTCAGATAGTAAACTGCGCCGTATCCGGTAGCTTCCGGACGGATCAGAGAACCGCCGAAGCTGAGGTCTTTGCCTGTCAGGACGCCGTTCTGGAACATGCCCTTCAGACGGCGATACTGGCCATACAGGAAACCGATCTCGCGTCCGCCGACACCCATATCACCTGCCGGAACGTCGATGTCCGGTCCGATGTAGCGATACAGAGCTGTCATAAAGGACTGGCAGAAACGCATGATCTCAGCATCACTCTTGCCTGCCGGATCAAAGTCGGAACCGCCCTTGCCGCCGCCGATCGGAAGGCCTGTCAGGGCATTCTTGAAAATCTGCTCAAAGCCGAGGAACTTGATGATTCCCGGATAGACGTTCGGCTGGAAACGAAGGCCGCCTTTGTACGGTCCGATCGCTCCGTTGAACTGGCAGCGGTAGCCGATATTGGTGTGGATATTGCCGTTGTCATCTTCCCAGACTACGCGGAAAGTGAACATACGCTCCGGCTCCACCATACGGCCGAGAAGATCGACTTTTTCGTATTCCGGATGCTGATCAATAACAGGAGCGAGAGAAGAAAGAACTTCTTCGACTGTCTGAACGAATTCCGGCTCGTTGCCGTGCTTCTCTTTGACATTAGCGATTACCTGATCTACATACTTGCTCATTTTAGGTATTCTTCCTTTCTGGTGAAAAAATAAGTTAAAGTGTTAACAAAACCTACATTCATAATCTTATCATTTTCACAGATAAAAAACAACCATAGAAAAACACTTTGTTGGTCTAAAACAGACTTTGTAAAAGAATATATAACGTGTTATAATCACCATATGGCTACACGAAAAAGAAAAACAGAATTTACACTTGCAAAGCGGTCCATATGGGTCGCTTTGGCTGTTGTATTGGCCTTCTTTCTTCTGATCCTATTGATCAGGTTCAGCGGAGCAAGAGATGAGAGGCAGGCGGTGAGCGAAGGCGTCAAATACCTCAAATCGATCGACACGGATAAGCATCTTGACAAAGCGGAGAGCCAGGTCAAAAAGATGCGGACTGAAGCGATATCACAGGACCTGGAAAACGCCGCTAAAGGAGAGGGCGGACAGGCGAATACCTGGAGTTATTTCAGCGATACGGTTATCATGGGCGATTCCCGCGCTGTAGGTTTCGCTGTCTATGGTTACCTGCCGTACAGCAGGGTGCTGGCGGATGGAGGCAATACGATCAAGACCATCAGCGATTCATATGACACGCTGAGCGCTCTCAACCCGTCAGTCGTCTTCCTGTGTTACGGACTCAATGATGCCACGAGCGCGTACTGGGATTCGCCGGAAGATTGGATCAAGGATTATGACAGCCAGATCAAGAAGCTTCAGAAGCGGCTTCCGGAAGCAGCGATTTGTGTCAATTCTATTCTGCCTGCGACAGAAAAGGCCAGAGAGACAAGTAAGCGGGTGGATCTGATTCCCGATTACGATAAGGCGCTGCAGGCATACTGCGAACAAAACAAGATCACTTATGTCAATTGCAATCCGCTGGTGGAAGATCACAGAGATATGATCGAGCCGTCAGATGGTTTTCATTATAAAAAGACGTTTTATCCGCTCTGGGCGGCAGAGATGATTCAGACAGTTTATACGGATGAGGGGGATTAATCCGTGAAGAAGTTAAGCGGGGATAAGATAAATTATGCCGATCTGATCAAATGGATCTTTGCCCTTTTGATCATCGTTCTCATTGTCTTGAAATTCACCGGCAACCGCGTGAGCAATGCGGATTTTAAAGATGTGAAAAAAGCGGTGGAAAAGACAGTGAAGGATGATGATACGGTATTGGATGGCGACAACGTTATGGTCAAGCGGCTGTACGGGATCGATCCGGCTGATTATGACGGTATCATGCTCAAATACCCGTCAACCAATATGAATGTCAATGAGGTGTTTCTGGTCAAGTTGAAGGATGTTAAGCAGCAGGACCAGATCCTGGAAGCAGTAGAAAAGCGTCTGGAAACGCAAAAAAACAACTTTGAGAATTATGGCACCAATCAGTATTCGATTCTGAAGAAATCTGTCACTGATGTACAGGGAAACTATATCATGTTCGTGGTCAATGAAAAAACGGATCCGATCGTCAAAGCGTTTGAAAAAAGTCTGAAATAGGAATGGGATATGGGATTTAACAGTCTGGTTTTCATTTTCATATTGCTCCCGTTCGCATTGCTCGTGTATAAGTATATTCCGAAGCAGTGGCACAATATCTTTTTGCTGATTTTGAGCCTTTTCTTTTATGCGTGGGGTTCAGCTCCGGCGCTGATCATGATCCTGTTGTCCGTGGGATTTAACTTCTTTGCGGCCCGCGGGATCGGTCAGCATATAGAAAGCGGAGACAAGCGGACAGCCAGGATTCAGCTGATCGCTTCAGTGGCCTTTGATGTGGCGCTGCTGGCTGTGTACAAGTACACGGGACTGGATATGCCGCTCGGTATATCGTTCTATTCATTCTCTGTCATGTCATGCCTGTTCGACGTATATTACGGAAAGACTTCTGCACAGGTAGAATTCTTTGATTTCTTCCTGTATGTGATGTTCTTCCCGAAGATCATTTCCGGTCCGATTGTCAAATGGGAGGATTTCCGGGCACAGGTGCACAATCACGCGGTCACACGCGATGGCTTTCTGCAGGGATTTGAACTCTTTTTGGCGGGCTTTTTTAAGAAAGCCTTGCTTGCAGATAAGCTCGGTGTAACCCTTGCCTCTTTACTTGCACGTCCGCAGCAGACAGTCGGGCTGGCCTGGATCGGTGTCTTCGTTTACAGTTTCGAACTCTATCTGGATTTCTCCGGATATTCGGATATGGCGATCGGACTGGCCAGAATGTTCGGCTTCAGCTTCAAAAAGAACTTTGATTATCCGTACACATCTGAAAGCGTTTCCGTGTTCTGGCGCCGCTGGCATATCTCACTCGGAGCCTGGTTCAGGGATTATGTTTATATTCCGTTGGGAGGCAGCCGCTGCAACCGCGGAACGCAGATACGTAATCTCATGATTGTGTGGGTCCTGACCGGCATCTGGCACGGTTCGACCCTCAATTATCTGATCTGGGGCCTCTATCACGGAAGTCTGGTGCTTCTCGATAAATTTGTGATCGGGGAGAGACTGCAGAAGGTGCCTCGGCGGCTCCGGATCCTTCTGACTGATGCGGCGGTGTTTATCGGATGGGTCTTTTTCTTCAGGACCGGTATCGGGGATGCATTTGCTCATATCGGCAGATTGTTCGGGATCGGTGCTGCCGGATTCTGGAGCAGAGCAACAACCTTCTCGCTGACAGAAAACCTTATTTTACTGATTATCGCGGCGCTTTGCTGCAGCCCGTGGATGAAAAATATGCATGCGAAGCTGACGTATAAAAAGGATGGTGCGGCGATGTATATCTCTGTCGCCCTGTATGTCATCCTGTTTGTATTTGGCGTGGCCGGTATTCTGGGATCGACATGGACCAGCTTCATGTACGCAAACTTCTAGAGGAACAGGATATGCCTGATAACAAGACACCACAACAGAAAAAAGCGCTCTACAAAAGATCGCTGATCCGCAGGCATCACAGGATCGTTTTTACCGCTGTGATGGCACTAATCGTTCTGCTCTTTCTGGCAAATCTTCTGACGCCGAGCAAAAAGACATCCGACGCGGAGAACAGAAGCCTGGCACAGCGTCCTCACATCACAGCCGGAGGATTGAGGGACGGATCCTTTGCCGAAGATTTTGATACCTATTACTCGGATCAGTTTGTTTTTCGCAATCAGTTTATCAAACTGAAGTTTATCGGCAACATGTTGCTGCATATCAAGGAGAATAACGGTGTTCTGATCGGAAAGGAAAAGTATCAGTTTGAGATCCCGGCGGTTCCGGATGAGAAGCTTGAGGCAAAAACGATACAGAGTATCAATGAGTATGCCAAAGCAAGTGACGGGATCGAGACGCGGATGATGATCGTTCCCGGCAGTGCGGCGATTCTGAAGGATAAACTGCCTGTGTCCGCATCTGTCCCGGATCAGGTTAAAGACATAAAAGATTTTTACAGTCAGATCGATGACGGGATTCGCAAGATCGACACTGTCAAGATCCTGAAGCAAGCAGACAGCGACAACCTGTATTACAAGACCGATCATCATTGGACCAGTGAAGGTGCTTACACGGTCTTTAAAGCTGCCGCGCATGAATTGGGAATCAAAAAACCTGGCCGTTACAACAAATACACGGTGAGCACTTCGTTTAAAGGGTCGCTGTCATCGAAAAGCGGAGATTTTATCGGAAAGGATACGATCGAGGTCTATGTGCCCAAGAGCAATGAGACTGACTACTATGTCAGCTATCCGAACGCGCAGGAGAAAAGGGCATCTATCTATAAACCGGAGATGCTGGATGTGAAGGATCAGTATCTTGTGTTCTTCGGTGGCAATCACCCGCTAGTCGAAATCAATACGACAGCGGGTACGGGAAGAAACCTGCTGATCCTGAAAGATTCTTATGCGAATGCATTCGTGCAGTTTCTGATCCCGTACTATGATCACATCATCATGGTGGATCCGCGGTATTATTATGACAATGTCAACATGGTGGTTTCGAATTACGGAATCAATGAGATCCTGTATCTGTACAGTGCGGATACACTTTTTACAGACACATCACTGTCTGATGCGTTGGAAGCTGCGGCCGATGCGGCTGCAGAGGATCAGGATCAGAGTGAGGAGGCTCAGGGAGAAGAGACCCAGCGAGAAGAGTCTCAGAAGGAGTAATGCTTTGAAAAAGAAAATGGATAAAAAACAATTGATTATCCGAAGCGCCAAAGATATGGGTATCAACCTGGTCGCGGCTTTTTTGATCGGCCTGGCGATGCGCAATTTTGCGAGCGCAAACAATTTCCCGATGTCAGGGATCAGCGGTATTATGCTGCTGCTTCATCATTTTTTAGGAACACCGCTTGGCTTGGGATCGCTGTTACTCAACATACCGATCATTCTTGCCTGCCGGCGCTTTCTGTCAAAGAAGTTTATCCTTAAATCAATCGCGACGCTGATCACAATTGCACTGGTGGTCGATCAGATCTGTCCGCTTATCCCCGCATTTACATCGGATAAGATGCTGGCGGCGATCTGCGCCGGTACGCTCAACGGTATCGGAGGGGCAATGATCTTTGCCAATAACAGCAGCTGCGGCGGTCTGGATTTTGTCACGATGTCGATCAAGAGCCGCAAGCCCTACCTTTCAGTGGGTTCTATCAGCTTTGTGGCTGCAGTTGTAGTCATCGTCATCTCAGGCATTTGCTATCGTGATTTCAGCGGAATCATCTACGGTGCTATTCTCGGCTTTATCACATCTTCCATCATGGATAAGGTGCTCTATCATCTCAATGAGGGCAAACTGATGCTGATCATCTCGGACAAAACTGATGAGATCAGTGAGGCGATCACACTGGATGCCAACCGCAGTTCCACATTGATTAACGCGACAGGATCCTATACCGGAAAAGAGAGTGATATTCTGATGTGTGCCTGCAGCAACAGGGAGATGTATGAGATCAGGGAGGAGATCAATGCGATTGATGATCATGCGTTTACGATCATCCTCAATTCCAGAGAAGTTGTCGGAAAAGGATTTTTGAAGAAATAAAAAACTGCATGAACGCAAATCATCGTTCATGCAGTGTGTGCTTTTTAAGAAAATGTGTCTGATCAGTCAAGTGCGTTGACCGCCTTGGTCAGACGGGAAACCTTGCGTGCGCAGGTGTTCTTGTGATAGACACCTTTGCTGCCGGCCTTGTTGATCTCAGAGATAGCAGCTGAAAGAGCTGTCTTAGCAGCATCCTTATCATTTGCTTCGATCGCGGCAGTCACTTTCTTGACATATGTCTTAACCTTAGACTTGACAGCCTTATTGCGGTCAGCTCTTTTCTGAGCAACGATTACTCTCTTCTTAGCAGATTTAATATTAGCCAATTCTTAACACCTCCAGCTTAAATCAGTTCCATTAAGTTCCGTGCCCCATCAAAGGTGAGACACGTATAACCCGATGGACACTGCTACTATTTTAGTGTTTTGTAATGTAAATGTCAATCAAAAAATAGCCGTTTTTTAACGGTTTTCAGGCGAAAACCGGGCAGCAGGCCTGTATTTGACCGACTCGGGAGAACAATGCTATCATCTAAGACAAAGAAGAACACGCAAACACTTTGAACGGAGGCGTCATTGCATGCGTACTTTTAACGGAAAAGTCTATGAAGAGAAAGCCCCTCACGATTTCGACGAACTGGTGGAGATCGTTGATGCGCTGCGCAGTGAAAACGGCTGCAAATGGGACAGAGCGCAGACACATGAGACTTTGAAGAAATGCCTGATGGATGAGAGTGAAGAAGTGCTTGAGGCTGTTGACAATAAGGATGATGAGAATCTGTGCGAGGAACTGGGAGATGTACTGCTGCAGGTGCTGATGAACGCACAGATCGCAAAGGAGCGGGGTGCTTTTACTATAGACGATGTTATTCAGGGGATTTCAGAGAAGCTGATCCGGCGTCATCCTCATGTGTTTGGCGATGAGGTGGTTGAAAATGAAGAGCAGGCCCTGGCACTGTGGAAAAAAGTCAAGGCTAAGGAGAAGGCGGAAAAAAATAAAGCATAAACTGCAGGGCAGTTCATTATTGATTAAAGTCGCGGATAAAACCGCGGCTTTATTATGTTATCCGATAAAACACCGCTGAACATTTATTAATACTATAGATAAACCAATTGAAAAATTCATAGAATTTTAATAAAATTATAATTGACAGATAGGAGTTGTTTTTTAAAAGCACTCACTATGTACACTAATGTTTTAGAATCTTTTAGTAGGAGGAATGGTTGAAATGAGTTTTAACATGTCAGATTCAAAAGTCAAACTGCTGATCGCAGGTGTTATCTGCGGTCTGGTAGGTGTCCTTCTGGCTCTGAAGGGCAATCCGGGCAATATGGCGATCTGTATCGCTTGCTTCATTCGTGATACAGCCGGCTCCATGGGCCTGCACGCAGCAGCTCCGGTACAGTACTTCCGTCCGGAGATCGTCGGTATGGTCTGCGGCTCTTTCCTGATCGCAATCGCGACCAAGGAGTACAAAGTGACTGCCGGTTCTTCACCGATGATTCGTTTCCTGCTCGGTATGATGATCGTGATCGGCGCGCTGGTTTTCCTTGGCTGCCCGCTTCGTATGGTCATCCGTATGGCAGCAGGTGATCTCAATGCCTGGATCGCTCTGATCGGTTTTGTTCTCGGCGTTGCAACCGGTACAGTTGCTCTTAAGAATGGCTATACACTTGGCCGTGCTTATGAGACCAACGCGACCGGCGGCGTTGTGCTTCCGATCTTCATGGCAGTTGCATTGATTCTTGCTTTCACAACTGCTTTGTTCCACTTTACAGAAGCAGGCGGCGGCCCGGGCGCTCTTCATGCACCGGTAGCACTCGCTCTGATCGGCGGCCTTGTATTCGGCGTCTTTGCACAGCGCTCACGTATGTGCTTCGCCGGCAGTGTGCGTGATATCATCATGCTTAAGGATTTCAGCCTGATCACCATTATCGGTGGATTCTTCCTTGTCATGCTGATCTACAACATCGCAACAGGCAATTTCCACCTGAGCACAGCAGGACAGCCCATCGCTCATCAGCAGTGGCTGTGGAACATCCTCGGAATGTATGTAGTTGGCTTCGCAGCTGTTCTGGCAGGCGGATGCCCGCTTCGTCAGCTCATTATGGCTGGCCAGGGATCTCTTGACGCAGCTGTAACTGTTCTCGGTATGTTCTTCGGTGCGGCTTGCTGCCACAACTTCGGATTTGCTTCATCCGGTGATATGAAGGATGCGGCTACAGGCGAAGTTACACTTGGCGGCACAGGCCCGAACGGACGTATTGCAACGATCGTCTGCATCGTTCTTCTTTTCGTCATTGCGTTTGTCGGCAATAAGAGAAAAGAAGAGAAAGCAGCTGAGTAAAGAGGTGTTCTTATGACGACAGTAGATGCGCGCGGACTATCATGTCCTGAACCGCTGATGATGACACAGGCCGCTGTCAAAAAGGCAGACGGGCCGGTGACGGTTCTGGTCGACAGTGTCATCCCGAGGGATAACATCTTAAAGTTCGTGAAAAAGAAAAAGAAAGAAGCTGAAGTCACGGAAGACAATGGTGTCTATACCATTGTGATCAGCTGATTCAATTAAAAGCAATTGCATTTTTTCAGTACACCGGCAAATGTCTCGCTCCATCTCCTTTGGGAGCGGGACGTTTGCTTTTTTGCTGAATTGACGAGAAGCCGCATGAAAGGGTAGAATAGCAGTTGAGAAAAAGACAACATATACCATGATGAAAGGATGATGGCATGGCCACATTACTGGAATACAGAGGACATATCAGAAACTGGGAAACGCTTTGCGCCGAGCTCGGCGTTGATCCGGAGTCAGAGGCAAAAAAGCGCGAAGAGGAAATACTGATTGCTGCCTATGAGAAGTGGGGAGCCGACATGCCGAATCATCTCTATGGCATGTTTGCCCTGACGATCCGTGATGATGAAAATGACTTGATCTACGGTCTGCGCGATCAGTTCGGCACAAAACCATATTACTACTATGTGACAGAGGACGGAAAGCTTCTGAGCAGCCTGAGTATCAGGACGATCCTCAAACAGGACGGATTCGTCAAGGAATTCAATCCGGATATGCTGCAGCTTTTCCTGACATATACCTATGTCCCGGGAGAAGATACATTCTTTAAGGGACTCAAAAAGCTTATGCCGGGTCATTATCTGACGTTCAGAGACGGAAAGCTGGAAATTGCGCGTTACTGGGTACCTGAATTCAAACCGGACGAAAGCAAGTCCTGTGAGGACTGGGCTGATGAGATTCATGCGACCTTAAGTGAGGTGATCAGGCAGGTTAAGACAGATGACGAGACAGCGGAATCATTCCTTTCCGGCGGTGTGGATTCATCTTATGTGCTGGCCATGTCCGATGCGGTGGCGGCTGATTCATGCGGTTATGAAAATAAGAGGTTTGACGAGTCGCCTCTGGCTGAGGAGACAGCTAAGCTGTTGGGAAGAAAGTTCAACCGGAGAATCGTTCAGCCTGAAGAATACTTCGCCATTGTGCCATGGGTCATGGAGAATATGGAACTGCCGCTGGCAGACGCCTCAGCGATTGTCTTTTCGCTGGGCTGCCAGTCAACCGCCGAGCATACGAAACTGTGTTATTCCGGAGAGGGAGCCGATGAGTTCTTCGGCGGCTATAATATGTACCGCAATGCAGAGCGTTACGGCGATAATCTGAAGACTTTTTATATCGGTAATACCAATATCATGAAGGAAGACGAAAAGCAGCGATTGCTCAAATATTACAATCCGGATCTGCTTCCGATCGATATTGCAAAGCCGATCTATGAAGAGATCGAGGATCTGGATCCTCTGACTAAGATGAGTGATGTGGACATCCGGCTGTGGCTGGAAGGTGATATCTATCTGAATGTCGATAAGATGAGTACAGCAGCAGGTCTGGAGATCAGGATGCCGCTCACGGATCTGCGGATCTTTGATATCGCCTCACGCATGCCGGCCCGTTTTAAGGTCAGTGAAGAGCAGAACAAAGTCGCATTCCGCACAGCGGCATCAAAGGTGCTGCCGGACGAGATCGCCTTCAGGAAAAAGCTGGGCTTTATCGTACCGATCCGCCACTGGATGAGTGATGAGCGCTACAATGCGGATGTACGTACCAAACTGGGCTCAGAAACGGCGGAACAGTTCTTCAACATGGATGAGCTTCAGGCGATCTGGGATGAATATGTCGGAGGCAATTCCGATTTATGGCGAAAGATATGGACAATTTATGCCTTCCTGGTTTGGTATGATATTTATTTCTAAAGAAAGATTTTAATTAATGACTGTACTGGATTGTCAACATATTTCCAAAAGCTTTGACGGGGTCCCGGTTCTGCGGGACCTTGCTTTCGGTATTGAAAAAGGAAGCAAGACAGCTCTCATTGGTGTAAACGGTGCCGGGAAGACTACCTGGATGAGAATCGTCACCGGGCAGATGGAACCGGATGCCGGTCAGGTCGTAATCGATAAGAATCTCCGGATAGGCTATCTGGCACAGGACAGGCAGGGAATTGATATCAGCGGCACGGTATTTGAAGTGCTTGCTGAAGGCAAAAAAGATGTGATCGCGATAGAGAAGGACCTGGAGCAGGCAGAGGCTAAACTGGCCGGTCTGACCGGCGATGCGCTTATCGAAGCTTCAGAAGCTTGTGAACGTCTCCGCTTAAAATACGCGGAGCTGGAAGGCTATGCCTGGGAAGGGCAGGTGAAAGGTGTCGCACGCGGCCTGGGTTTTAGTGACGAGGATCTTGTGCGCGATGTCGACTCGCTTTCCGGGGGTGAGCGCATGCGCATATCGCTGGGCTGTGTCCTCCTCAAAAACCCTGATATCCTTCTGCTGGATGAGCCTACCAACCACCTGGATATCAGTTCTATCCGATGGCTTGAAAACTATCTGGCTCACTTGCATAAAACGATTATTCTGATTTCACATGACCGGTATTTTCTGAACCGGATCGTCGATACGGTGATCGAGATCGAATACGGCAAAGCCAGAACTTATAAAGGTAATTACACAGAGTTTGCCGAGAAGAAACGACAGATCCGCAAAGCGGCTATGAATGCGTATCTGAAACAGCAGGAAGAGATCCGGCATCAGGAGGCGGTGATCAGAAAGCTCCATCAGTTTAACCGGGAGAAGTCTGTCAGGCGCGCCAGAAGCCGTGAAAAGATGTTGGATAAGATCGAGCGCCTGGATCGGCCTGCCGGTGATGAGGGCGGTATGTTCATGCGGCTTCAGGCAGACACAGTCAGCGGAAGAGATGTTCTGGAATTGGAAGATGTCTCCATGCGCTACGATGAACGTATCCTGATGGGGAACGTGACCGAACTGATCAGGCGCGGTGAACATGTGGCGCTGATCGGTGATAACGGAACCGGCAAGACAACGCTTCTGAAGATGATCGTAGCGGCATCGCAAGGTAAGGGCGATGCGTTCGGCTGTGAGAGAAGCGGTCAGATCCGTCTCGGGACCGGCGTGACGATCGGCTACTATGATCAGGCGCAGGATTTTGAGGACAGCAGTCTGACTCTGTTTGAGGAGATCCAAAAAAACTATCCGGATTTGAATCAGACGAAGATACGCAGCGTTCTTGCGGCCTTTATGTTTACCGGGGATGATGTCTTCAAACAGGTGAAAGATCTCTCCGGCGGAGAGAAAGGACGGCTGTCACTGGCGAAACTGATGCTGTCAGGGGCCAACTTTCTGATTCTGGACGAGCCGACGAACCATCTGGATATATTCGGAAAAGAAGTCCTCGAGGATGCGCTGGCTGATTATGACGGAACGGTTTTATTCGTGAGCCATGACCGGTATTTTATCGAGAGGACAGCTGAGAGGATCTGGGATTTGTATGGAGAACAGATCTTTGACTACCCGGGCGATTACCGGTATTATGAAGAGCATTTTGAGGAGAGACGCCGCGGCATATCCGGAGATTCTGTTCAGGATCGCAATGCATGTCCTGAAAGCGGCATGTCTGAGACGGCCGACGGTGCATTAAGCTGGGAAGAACAGAAAAAAGAGCGGGCTGCACGGGAGAAGCATCAGCGTGAACTATCGAAATGCGAAGAAGAGATAACGCGTCTTGAGGAGCAACTGGATGAACTCAATGAGATGCTGAATGATCCGGCGATCGCGACGGATGCCGCACGGCTCGGCCAGATCGCACTGGAACAGCAGAAAGCATCCGGCCGGCTTGAAGAAGAGATGGAGCGCTGGGAGAAACTCGCGGCAGATCAGGAATAACGGAGGGGATTATGCTCAATGCAGATAACGCGCAAAAGCCTGTGCGTCTGATCAAACGGACAGAGAAATACAGAGGCCATGTGATCACTGTTTACGAAGATCACGTAGATGTAGGCGGTCATGATACGTACTGGGATTATATTCACCATAACGGGGCGGCGGCAGTGCTGCCGGTAACTGATGACGGCGAGCTGCTTCTGGTCCGTCAGTATCGCCATGCGCTCGGAAGATATACACTTGAAATACCGGCCGGCAAGCGTGACGGGGACGAGGATTTTCTTGTCTGTGCAAGGCGTGAGCTTCAGGAGGAGACAGGATGCACGGCGGATACCTTTGAATATCTGCTGACCATCAATACGACAGTCGCTTTTCTGGATGAGATCATTTATATTTATCTGGCCCATGGCCTGCATGCCGGCCAGGTCCGGTGGGATGAAGATGAAGAGCTGGGCGTGGAAAAGTGGAAGCTGGAGGACCTGGTAGAGATGATCCGTACCGGTAAAATGACGGATTCCAAAACCGTCTCTGCAATCATGGCCTATGCGGCAGGAGGGAAATAATGGCAAAATTGGTGCTTTACGAGGGGAGGCCGGCTGATGAGAGCGGGCGCAGCGAGCGGGAGATCAGAACGTATGACTGTCTCGATCAGCTCGGTATTGAATATGGCCGCATGGATCATGATCCGGTCACCACGATCGAGGCGTGTGATGAGGTGGATGCCGCTCTTGGGTTTCATATCTGTAAGAATCTGTTTTTGACAAACCGTAAGAAGACAGAGTTTTTTCTTCTCATGATGCCGGGCTTAAAGACCTTTAAGGCGAAAGAGCTCAAAGGACAGCTTCCCACAGCCGGACGCCTGTCTTTTGCACACGAGGATAAGATGCTTGAGTATCTGGATATTAAGCCCGGTTCAGTCAGTGTGATGGGCCTTATGAATGATCATGACAATCATGTTCAATTGCTGATAGACAGTGAGCTGGCTTCGGATAAGTATATTGGATGTCACCCGTGCGAATGCACATCGAGCCTAAAAATAAAAACATGCGATATTCTGGAAAAGTTCCTGCCGGCTGTGCATCACGAACCGCTTATTGTGGAACTGACCGGTCAGGAAAATTAAGAAAACCCGGAAGCGATGATGCTTCCGGGTTTTATGTATTCGGTATGAATGAGTTATGACAATTTCATATCGCCTTCCTTGATCCATCCGATCTTTTTGAGCGGCATGGCGATCAGCGGGCAGAGCACTGCAGGCAGGATGAAGCAGATCAGGAACAAGCCAATCCAGTCGGTGGCGGTGATCGCCGCTTTCGCTCCCTCGGCGACATCTTTGACCCAGCCGGTGTAAACACCGATCTGACCGACAAAACCACAGGTGCCCATACCGGAAGATACCGGAGCGCC
>JAFWDW010000097.1 GCA_017515965.1 Lachnospiraceae bacterium | reverse complement strand
TTGTCATTCATATAGGCTTTAACGCCCTCGACGACCTCGCGCAGGTTGTGCGTGGGAATGCTGGTTGCCATACCGACCGCGATACCTTCAGCTCCGTTGATCAGGAGATTCGGCACTCTGAAAGGCAACACCACCGGTTCCTTCTCTGTCTCATCGAAGTTCGGCATGAAATCGATGATATCTTTTTCCATATCAGCGAGCGCCGCTTCCTGCGTAAATCTGGTCAGACGCGCCTCGGTATAACGCATTGCTGCGGCTCCATCCCCCTCGATCGAACCGAAATTGCCGTGACCGTCGACCAGGACCTCTCCCTTTTTGAAATCCTGCGCCATCACGACCAGGGAATCATAGATCGATGAGTCGCCGTGAGGGTGGTATTTACCCATGGTATCGCCGACGATACGCGCACATTTGCGATAAGGCTTATCATAACGGATGCCCAGCTCGCTCATATCGTACAGGGTGCGTCGCTGAACAGGCTTAAGCCCGTCCCGCACATCCGGGAGCGCCCGGGCGATGATCACGCTCATCGCATAATCGATATATGATTTTTGCATCACATCAGAATATTCTGTATGCAAGAGTTTTTCTTTCATGTACTCCTGTCTCCTTTAAGCATCGATCACCGCGTTCACGGCGTTGTCGTAAATAAACTGTTTTCTCGGCGGAACCTGAGAGCCCATCAGCATCTCTGTGACCTTGGAAGCCATACGGGCATCTTCGATCTCGACCTTCTGCAGGATGCGTGTCTTCGGATCAAGCGTTGTCTCCCAGAGCTGCTGCGCATCCATCTCGCCGAGGCCTTTATAGCGCTGCAGCGTAAAAGGTCCCTTGTGCGTCTTACGGTATCTGGCCAGCGCCGCATCATCGTACAGATACTCCTCTTCCCCGTCTTTCGGCATGGCCTTGTACAGCGGCGGCATAGCGATATACACATGTCCTTCGAAGATCAGATCCGGCATGAACCGGTAGAACAAAGTCAGAAGCAGCGTGGAGATGTGCGCCCCGTCGACATCGGCATCGGCCATGATAATGATCTTGTCATAGCGGAGTTTGCTGATGTCAAAGTCGTTTCCGTACCCTTCCGAGAAGCCGCACCCGAACGCATTGATCATCGTCTTGATCTCAGCGTTTGCGAGAATCTTGTCGATACTGGCTTTCTCGACATTTAAGATCTTACCGCGGATCGGCAGAATCGCCTGGTATTGCCTGTCACGTGCCGTCTTGGCGGAGCCGCCGGCCGAATCACCCTCGACGATAAAGATCTCACACTTGGAGGCATCACGGCTCCCGCAGTTCGCGAGCTTGCCGTTGCTGTCAAAGGAATACTTCTGCTTCGTCAGCAGGTTGGTTTTGGCCTTCTCCTCACTCTTGCGTATCTTGGCCGCCTTTTGCGCACAGCCGATCACATCTTTGAGCGCTTCGACATTGCGGTCAAAGTACAGCACGATCTCCTCGCCCGTCACTTTACTTGTGGCGCGCGCCGCGTCCGGATTGTCAAGCTTTGTCTTGGTTTGTCCCTCAAAACGCGGATCAGGATGCTTGACTGAGACGATCGCTGTCATACCGTTGCGGACATCGGCACCGGTAAAATTCTGATCCTTCTCTTTCAGGATCCCGAGATCGCGGGCATATTGATTGATAACAGTGGTGAACATCGTCTTAAAGCCGGTCAGATGAGAACCTCCCTCGCTGTTATAAATCGTGTTACAGAAGCCCAGCACCGTTTCGTGGAACTCATTGACATACTGCAGGGCCACTTCCACTTCGATCCCCTCTGCCTGCCCTGTGTAATAGATCAGCTCGCAGATCGTTTCTTTGTTTTTGTTTAATTCTTTGATGAATCCGACAATACCCTCTGGTTCATGGTAGGTTGCGGAATCTCCCACATCTCCCCGCAGATCAGTAAAGGTGATCGTCAGTCCGGGATTCAGATACGCGGTTTCATGCAAACGGCTCTTGATGTCCGCTGCGCGGAACTCGATATTGTCAAAGATCTCCTCATCCGGCATGAAATTAACGTGGGTGCCACGTTTTTTCGTCTTGCCGATCACAGGCAGCAAGCCGTCTTTCGTCAGTTCCTCAGTGGGAACACCGCGCTCATACCGGTCGTGGTGGATCTTCCCGTCCTTAAAAATCTGCACATCCATATACGAGGAAAGCGCATTGACAACAGAAGAACCGACGCCATGAAGTCCGCCGCTTGTCTTGTAAGTCGTGTTGTCAAACTTGCCTCCCGCATGGAGGGTCGTGTAGACGACGCGCTCCGCCGGCACCCCGGTATCATGCATATCAACAGGAACGCCGCGGCCGTCATCTTCTATCGTTGCTGAACCGTCAGCCTCCAGCGTCACGGATATATGATCACAGAAACCGGCCATATGCTCGTCGACCGAATTGTCTACTATTTCAGAAATCAGGTGATTCAGACCCTTTGTCCCAACGCTCCCGATGTACATACCGGGTCTCATCCGGACCGCTTCCAGCCCCTCAAGCACCTTGATATCTTTTGCGCCATAATTGTCAGCTGTCATAAAACGTTAATGCCTCCCTTTAGAATACATGGTCCCCTCAGGCTTTTGACCTCAAAAACCTATATATAGCCATTATCTGTTAAAGTATACCACAAAATAAGCTGTTTAGTCCATATTTTACTTGCACTTTCACAGCGAACTTCGTATGATATTTACAGAGAAAAACGCAAGAAATCCGACAGGACGATTCAAAGATACAAGGAGGATCTGACATGAAATTTTTAAAATGCAAAACATGTGGTGTCATCGTTGGCGTGATCCAGGAACCTACAGACGGTGTCCCGTTCTGCGGCGGTGATCTTGAGGAACTTATCCCCAACACCACAGACGCGGCAGGCGAGAAGCACGTGCCGGTCATCGATATCGACGGCTCCAAAGTCACTGTCACAGTCGGCGAGGTTGAGCATCCTATGCTGGAGGCTCACTCCATCCAGTGGATCGCCCTCGAGACCAAGCAGGGTATGCAAAGAAAGCCGCTTGCCCCGGGCAAAGCTCCCAAGGCATCGTTCGCACTGGCTGAAGGAGATGAGGCTGTTGCCGCTTACGAGTACTGCAACCTCCATGGTCTCTGGAAGGCAGAAGCTTAAGCGTCTTTTAAAAGATTTTGTAAATAAGACTTGAAACCCACTGCTGATGCCCCTATAATATAAACCGTTATGGGGCATTAGCGCAGCTGGGAGCGCGTCTGAATGGCATTCAGGAGGTCACGGGTTCGAATCCCGTATGCTCCAGATATTAAAACCGCTTAACGATCAGTTAAGCGGTTTTTTGTATTCATAGAATAACTGATCATATGCCTGACCATCGATCAAAAGCGCATCCTTTTCGGTCCGGATCAGCTGTAATCCTGCCCGCCCAAGCACTTTTTGCGAACCGATATTGTCCGAGGCACACCAGGCCAGAATGCGGCTGATCCCTTCCTGCTCGGTCAGATAGTTTACGACCGCCTGAACGGCTTCCGAGGCAAATCCCTTCCCCCATGAATCCCGTTCGATGCTGTAACCCAACTCAATACTGTCCTGCCGGGCATCATAGTCATAAGCACCGGCTGTTCCGATCAGCTCTCCTTCATGCTCGATCGCCCATCCGTAGGCATGCTCTTCTGTATATTTGACTATACGGTCTGCGACCGTCTTGCGCGTCATCTCCTCCGTCTCATAAGGATTCCATCCTGTATAACGCGCGATCTCCGAATCACAGCCGAATTTCCTGTATAGCGCTGCTGCATCTTCCGGACGATAACGTCGCAGCAAGAGCCGTTTTGTTCTCAGTTCGACCGTCCCGCTCATTTCTCATCCCCTATGTGATCGTTTTACTGTTCCTGCTCAGGCAATTCGATTCCGATATCGACATTGACCAGTTTTCCGATCAGCTCATCTGCTCTGCCCGCGAAAAACCCATGCTTGAAATAGCCGATCGAAACAGTCAGATCGCTGGTAACTGCCAGTTCAGCTTCCCCGGTATCTCCATTCATACCGCTGTTGATATCAACAGAGACAATAACCGCGCCTCTCTCCCGCTGCTTATTAATCTGTCTGATCACGCCTGCTGCCGGCTCGCGCGGCACACCTGCAAAGCCGGTTCCGAAGATACAATCGACAAAAACATCATAGGCTTTAAAGTCTGGCATGGCATCTGTGCGGTACTCCGGGATCCTCAGATCCAGACAGTGCCCGTGATAAAACTGACCGTCCTCCGAAAACTTATCCGAGACCAGAAGCAATTCAACATCCATGCCGTGATCTCTCATGATCTCAACCAATGCGTATCCGTCTCCACCGTTATTGCCGCTTCCGCATATGATCAGTGTCTTCCTGCCTTCCCAGCCGCTTTCATACGCGTCATAAACGCCCTGCGCCGCCCTGCGCATCAGCTCTTTGGACGGTACACCCAGGTCATGGATCGTATAGGCATCTGCTGCCCGCATCTGCGCTACAGAGATCACCGGTGTTTCCGGTCTCAATTCACCTTCGTACTCATAGATTCTGCTCATTTTCAAACCTCTCAATCAACAATTTCCGGTATAAACATAGTCAAGCATCTCGCGGGCCACGTCGGCCAGATGATAGATCAGGCTTACATCGGTCGCACGCCTGTCTGTCATATGAAACTGAGGGAAAAACCGCGTGATATGCAGAGGTATTGTTCTGCCGTCTTTAAGACCGGCGATCCAGGTGCACATCCGGCGCATCTCTTCCTCCGAATCGTTTTCTCCGGGAACGATCAGACAGGTCAGTTCGACATGACAATTTTGTGCAGCTTGCCTGATAAAAGCCTTTGTCATAGCAAAGCTGCCGCCAACCATGTGATAATAACCGTCTGAGAAACCCTTCAGGTCGATGTTCATCGCATCAATATAAGGTGCCAGTTCTTCTAAAACCCAAAGATCGGCCGTACCATTGGTGACCAGGACATTCTTCATGCCCTCTTCATGTACCAGCCGCGCTGTGTCCCGGACAAATTCATAGCCGATCAGAGGTTCGTTATAGGTAAAGGCTACCCCGATATTGCCCTGATTCCGATAGTAGGCTGCTGTTTCTACCAGCTGTTCAGGTGTCAGATAAGAGAGTCTGTCATCCTGTCCGGCCAGCTGCAAAGCCTCCTCAGACCAGGATATCTCATGATTCTGGCAAAAGGACAGCGCAGGTTACACCCGAAGCTTCCCATTGAGAGGATCATGCTGCCCGGATAAAAGCGCGCAAGAGGTTTCTTCTCGATCGGGTCAAGCGCAAGCGCCGTGACACGGCCGTAGTTGAGATCTCTGACACGGTCACCGCTGCAGACACGTCCGCCGCAGAAGCCTATCTGCCCTTCATCCAATCTGCATTTTCTGAAACATACATTACAAACTGCCATCGTTCATCACTTATTCATGACGGATCACTTCAAAACGTTCCAACCTATACATATCACGCGTACTGATGCCGCCCTTTTTCATGGCGATATCCACCTGCTGATCCACGGTGTCCACCCCGTCCAGATCCGGAAGGAGCAGGCCTCGCCTGCTGCCGCTTGTAACGATCACACCGTACCGCTTCACATCCAGCTCATCCCGCGACGAGATTTCCTCTGGTTCTCCCAGCACGTCCACGCTGATTTCAAGCCATTCCAGCTCGTCCGGCGTGATCGGATTAAAACGGGGATCGCGTGTCGCGGCGCTGACTGCATTGTCGATAATCTCCTGCGCAAGACTCTCTGTCACAGGCGCAATCGTTCCGATACATCCACGCAGTCTGCCGTGTTCATGGATCGATACGAAAGCACCCGCCTGCTGATGCAGCATCTCAGGCGGAAGATCCGTCATATCTTTTACCCGTGGTTTTCTGTGTTCCAGAACATACTGCTCGACTGTCTCACGGGCCAGCCTGACATAGGGGTCGGAAGCATCCCTTTTATCGCGCAGCGAATTGCGTACTTTCTGTAAATGCTGAGCCAGAAAATCCCTGCTGTCATCTTCACCTGCAGGATAAAATGTGCAGATCCCGTATCCCACACCTGTGACATCTTCGTGTGAGAGCTGTGTGGCTTTGACCGCCAGACCGTCCAGTGCGCCTGCCATGATCACAAAGGAGCGGTGTCCGCATTCAGCCGCCTTCTCACAGAAAGTCTCATCAAAACCGAAGAGTTCCCCGAAGGCGCCGCGTGAACAGACGTCCATGATGCGTTCATCATAGACAGGAC
>JAFWDW010000096.1 GCA_017515965.1 Lachnospiraceae bacterium | reverse complement strand
GCCGTGAAGTTTGTGTCAAAGACATAGTCCACACCGGCGCGTCTAAGCGCTGTACCGAGCAAATCAACGGTTGCGACATCAGGCTCGAGACCGAAGTACTCGCCCCAAGCGGTTCTGATCGACGGAGCGATCTGGAAGAGGACGATCTTGTCCGGATCCTCGATCGCGTGAATGACCTTGAGCGTGTCATCGCGCTCCTTCAATGCGCCGACCGGGCAGTGTGTGATACACTGACCGCAAAGCGCGCAGTTAGAGTCTTCCAGGCGGTACGCATGGGCGACATCAACTGTCGTGTGTGATCCGGTGTTGACAATATCCCAGACATTGGAAGCCTGGATGTGGTCACAGACCTGGATGCAGCGCATGCATTTGATACACTTTGCATAGTCTCTCTGCAGCGGGAAGTCCGGACTGCATGAGACATCTGTCAGTTTCTTCTCATAGGGAAGAGTCTGGATATTTAAATCATTCGAGAGTTTTTGCAGAGCACAGTTGCCGCTGCGGACACAGGTCGCGCAATTGCTGTCGTGCTCGGAGAGAATCAGCTCGACATTTGTCTTGCGGGCATTTCTCGCCTTTTTGCTGTTGGTATAGATCACCATTCCCTCGTCTACCGTGTTGTTGCAGGCGGTAAAGAGACGCTCATAGCCCTCGACTTCCACCACGCAGACACGGCAGGCGCCGATCTCATTTAATCCTTCCCAGTAGCAGAGAGTGGGAATTTGAACACCGGCCTTCGCGGCGGCATCCAGAATAGTAGTTCTTTCAGGAACCTGAAGTTGGATTCCGTCAATCGTTACATTTACCATTTTGCCACCCTCCCTCCTTTAAAGATTCCGTAACCGAAGTGATCACAGTGCAGACATCTGCCGGATTCCTGCATAGCCTCTTCTTCAGTCATACAGCATTCCATCAGACCAAAGTCCTTCACGCGCTCAGCAGCAGGACGCTCCTGCATGTTGACACGTCCGCAGGGCTTGTGATCGTCAAAGCGAATACGCGGAAGTTCGATATCAGCCTCGATCTCATGATGGAAACCAAGATACTCATCAATGTTCGCGGCCGCGACCTTGCCTGCCGCGATCGCACGGATAACCGTTGCCGGACCTGTCACGCAGTCACCGCCTGCGAAGATACCGTCCGCATCGCTGATCGAGCTGGTATCCAGGGCGTCGATGCGGCCTCTGGAAATCGGAATACCATAGTCGCCGAACTGGTTCGAGTCAATACCTTGACCAATGGCAATCAGCACGCGGTCACACGGAACGCGGACCGGCTCCACATCAGCGTTAACCGGTTTCGGACGTCCGCCCTGAACCGGACCAACGATCTGCGGCTGCAGCCACATGGCTGCGACGTTGCCGTCAGCGTCTTTTTCGACCTTGACCGGGGCGTGCAGTTCCATGATCTCACATCCGTCAGCGACAGCGCCGTCTACTTCTTCGCGCAGCGCGGTCATGTCGTCTTTTCTTCTGCGGTAAGCGATTGTCACGCTCTTGGCACCGAGACGGATGGCAGAGCGGGCGACGTCCATTGCGACATTGCCGCCGCCGATAACGACACAGTCAAGACCCTTGAAATCGGGCAGTTCATCATCGCCGATGGCGCGCAGCATTTCGACAGCGGACAGAACGCCGTTGGCGTCTTCACCCTCAACACCGATCATACGTCCGGTATGAGCGCCGATCGAAACATAGATCGCATCATAATTCTTATTGACCTCTTCGATTGAGAGATCTTTTCCGATACTGACATTCGTTTTAATTTCAAATCCGGCTTTCTGCAGTCCGGCGATCTCGTGATCGAGGATCTCGCGCGGCAGACGATATGCCGGAATACCGTAGCGGAGCATGCCGCCCGGCTTTTTCCTCTGCTCATATACAGTGACATCGTGACCCATCTTGGACAGGTACCATGCAGCAGTCAATCCGGACGGACCACCGCCAATGACGGCGACTTTCTTTCCGGTCTTTTCAGCGATCTTCGGTTCCGGAATCTCGCCTTCATGTTCGACTGCAAATCTCTTCAGACCACGGATATTGATCGGATCATCAACCAATGTCCTGCGGCAGCGTGTCTCACAGGGATGCTCGCAGATCAGTCCGCAGACTGCCGGAAGCGGATTGTCCTTGCGGATCAACTCAACAGCGTCAGCATAGCGTCCCTCGTGGATCAGTGAGATATAACCGGGGATGTCTACTTGCGCGGGGCACTGATAGACACAGGGAACAGGCTGTGTTTGAAGGGCTTTGCACCTTCCGTGCAGAATATGCTCTTCATAGTCATCCCTGAAACCTTTCAGTCCCTTTAAGACCATGCGGGCCGCTTCAGAACCAATTGCGCAGTCCGCTGATGCATAGATGGACTCTGCTGTGTATTCGATGATATCCAGCGTCTCTAAAGTTGCAGTGCCGTCCAGCACAGAACCGATGAGCGCCTCCAACTGACCAAGGCCTACCCGGCACGGAATGCATTTTCCGCATGACTGGGAATGGCTCAGGTGCAGGAAGGTTGCCGCCAGATCCACAGGACAAAGTCCTGGCTGAGCAGCCTGGATACGCCGTTCAAGATCTTTGTACAGCTCCTCCACAGTCTGCTGCGCCTGATTTGTGGAAAACAGACTTAACCGACTCATTTAGAATCTCCTTTTCACATAACCTGACATTACAAAAAGCTACGCTTATATCATATCACAGAAGAGTTGATATACAATAAATTATTCATTACTAGAGTCTTATTTTTTCCTTACCAAATCAGGCTTAAAGGTTAGTCAGGACAGCGCGTGTGAATTGTGGTAAAATAGGACAACGATTGTTTTAAAGGAGACGACACATATGTGCGGAATAGCAGGATATGTGACAACTAAAGATAAGCCGAAACAGACTGTATTGAAGAAGATGACCGACCGTATTGCGCATCGCGGACCGGACGGTGAAGGCTTTTATCTGGATGATCAGTGCGGCCTTGGTCACAGAAGACTGGCGATCATCGATCTTGACGGTGGTGATCAGCCGATCTACAGCAGTGACCGACGCTATGTGATTGTCTATAACGGCGAGATCTATAATTACAAAGAGCTTCGTGCGGAGCTGAAAGAATGCGGGGCTGTTTTTTATACAGAGTCTGATACAGAGACAATTCTGGCAGGTTTTTCCAGATGGGGTACTGATGTCTTATCACATCTGCGGGGGATGTTTGCCTTTGCGATCTGGGACAGCCTAAAGAAAGAGCTTTTCCTGGCGCGGGATCCGTGGGGAATCAAACCCTTATATATATATGAAGAAACCGGTGCGTTTTTGTTCGGATCCGAGATCAAAGCTTTTCTGGATCATCCCGATTTCAAAAAAGAGTTTAACGGAAAACCGCTTGCCGCTTATCTGTGTTATAACTCGGTCCCGACGGAGGAGACTTTCTTTAAGGGCGTAAAGCGTGTGCAACCCGGACATTTTGTCATCGTGCGTGCGGACGGGAGCGTTGAAGATGCGTGTTACCGGACTTTGACGTTCGATGAGACTGAAATGTCGCTCGAAGAAGCTTCAAAAGCGATCGGGGCAGCGATGGCCGAGTCGGTGCGCTATCACCAGATCGCCGATGTCGAGGTCG